>RECN01000082.1 GCA_007694005.1 Spirochaetaceae bacterium | reverse complement strand
CGGACTTCCTGGAGTCCGAGTATGTCAGGATCCACGTCACGGACGATATCGAGGATGCGCTGTGCATGATACACACCATCGGTGCCGACGCAGCCGTGAATATTGTAGGTCATGATGCGCATGCCTCAGGAGTCTCCCTGCTTCGATGCCCAGCCCGCGATCGTTCGGATCAACCCGAGGATGAGGCGTGCGACTGCGAAGTATACCGTCAGAAAAGCCGCAAGCATCCCGATGTTGATCCAGCTTGGATCGGTAAACACATTCTGTATGATTTCCCCGAAAATCGAAAACGCCACGATCCCCGGAATGAGCCCGATCAGTGACCCGAATATAAACTGCCGGAAGCTGAAACCGAGCATACCTGTCACGAAGTTCACCACCGCAAACGGGCCCGACGGCACCATGCGTGATATGGCGACAGCCCATACCCCGTACGGTTTGATCCTTTCGAGTTGTGCCTTTGCAGCGCGAACGGCCTTGAAGCGGTCTATCCAGTCGGCGTCGAATACGAACAGCCCGAGTCGGTAGTAGATTGCTGCGCCTGAGAGCAGCCCGATCAGGGAATACAGCATTCCAAGCGGCGGCCCGTGAAGCGCTGCAAAAAAGACAACCGGAACGAGTATGGACACGAACAACGCCATGGACAGCCAGTAGCTTGCTATGGTCAGTACAATACCCAGCACGGGTCGCGCACGGTAGATGGCCCGGACCTCCTCAAGAACAGCCTCAATGTCGACATCCAGGCGGACAAAGAGCACTGCGGCGCCGGATATAAGGCCGAGGGCAAGAACGAGCAGCAGGCCCTGCTTCACGCGCGCCAGAACCCTGCCTGGATTAGACCGAACATGATCCTGCAGGGCCGACTCGGCCTGAGGAGGTGCGTCCATGTCGAGTTTCTCGATGAGCTCCGGCGGCAGCTTCGTGGTGTCGAGTGAATGTTTACCGTCTGCCAGGCCAGGCCAGTCGGCAGAGCGTGCGTTTAAGGCTTCCGGAACGGATCCGTCGTGTTCCCGTACACGACGTTGCCAGTCCTGTTTCGAGAGCCCGCAGTGCTGTGCACACAGCCGCGATTCGAGCTCCAGGGCGATGCGCTGGTTGTCACACTTCCCGGCGTCGATCACCATGTTCAGCTCGCTGTCCATTCCGAAAGACCGCCGGCTGATATTCGCTGAACCGAGCGTAATGTATCGACCGTCGACGATCATGAGCTTCGAGTGAACCTTCACCGTCACGTCCGTATCGTCAGGAGCGACGCGGCTGTAGAACGAAACCTTTCCGCGTGTATCTTCCTCAAGGAGCCGGGACAGTTGCAGCGAGTTGTTTGCACCCATCGTTATCCGCCCGAGGGTATCGGGCAGTTCTTTTGACATGATGATGATGACGTCCGGTCCCTCGGGCTCCTGAATACGCGTGATTATTGCGTCTGCAATTGCGCGGTCCGAGAAGTACTGGTTCTCTATGTAGATGCGCTCATCTGCGTGTGCAATAAGGTCAAGGTAGCGCTCACGGATTTCGGTGATCGAAGGCCGGCTGGTTTCCGGATACAGTCGGGTCCTCGCAAGCGAAATCGTTGCGTTCGTCGCGTCGGCCGGCAGATCGCCAGGCCACAACGTCTGTTGTGTATCCTCGTCCGGGATTGCCTGTACAAGGCCATCATTTTGAGCCATCTTCCAGAGTTCCTGCACGACCGGTCCCGACACGGCGGCCTGTACGTCGTGATACGGCACGTAGCGGGCTCCGTCAGGATCGACCCTCTTCGGGTTCGCCGCGGTATGTTCTGCGTCGTCCCAGCGCGCGTGGGTGACGTCGATCCCACCGAGAAAGGCGATCGCCGAGTCTACAAGGACATACTTCTCGTGGCGCGCAGCGAATGCAGAATCAGCCGGTACGAAGCGTACATCGAGGTTAGCTGTGTCTTCGGCGCGGGTTTGGAACCAGCGTGATATGTGCTGATCGGCGCCGAAGACCGGGGGAGCATCCCAGATGCGTATGTCTATGTGCAGATCGGGATTCCGGCGTGCGCAGTCAACGAGCAGCGCTCCGACTGAGCGCGGTTCCGACCCGGAGGCGTGTTCATCGTGTCGGGATAACACCACACGGTCGTCGAAACTCCAGCCGACAATGAGAACACGCCCTTTCGCGTGCACAAGCACTGCTTCGAGGGCCTCGTAATAGTCGGTACTCAGGGTGAGAAAGCTGATCTGGTTCCCTGAAGTCTCAGGCGGTGAACTATGCACGTACCTTCAAAGGTATGGGTCACGCATAGCGGACGGCAAGTTCCAGCTTGAGCGCTCAGCGACTGCGCGCCTCGGCGATCAGTTCCATGAGTCGCGTCGGTCTGTCGGTAATGATGCCGTCCACCCCGAGCTCGATCAGTCGCCGCATATTCGCATCGTCGTTTATGGTCCAGTAGTGCAGGGCCATGCCACGACGCGCGATATCCCGTCGCAGGCGACCTGCGGTGAGATTCAGGGTAAGCGGTCCCACATCGAAACTCATGGGAAGGTTGAATACCTGAAACGGCGTGTTGTTGTTCAGCGCGTGCAGGGCAAGAAGGTGTGGAACGTAGAAGCGTACGACGTCGTCCATGGAACCGGACATGGTTACGCGGCCGCCGGAGATTTCCCGGAAGGTCGCCAGAGGCCGGCTGTTGAAAGACGCGACGACAACGAGGTCCTCGCGGTTGAACTCCTGTACAAGGTTCCACAGGACCGCTGCTGCACGGTCGCCGCGTTCATCATCATCCTTGATCTCAATGAGCATGGGTGTGTCGGGGTAGGTTTCAAAGAGCTCCCGAAGGTTCGGCACGTACGCGCCGACTCCAATGAAGGGATTGAGGGCCGGGTCGCGTATGGGCTGTCCCTGTTCGTCTTCAAGGCCAAAGCCAGCGTCAAGCGAGCGTATCTCGGCGTAGGTCATGTCGGCCACCGCGCCTGAGCCGTCAGTCGAACGATCGACGGTGTGGTCGTGAATGACCGCGAGCTGGTCGTCCGCAGTGAGGACAAGATCAAGTTCAAAAATATCGACGCCGATCTCGTGCGCGTGTGTAAAGGCCAGGTTCGTCTGACCCGGGCGCTCCTGGTTGCCGCCCTGATGCGCAATGACACGGGGCATGCCGTCTGAGGTAGCGAGCCAGTGCGGCGACGTGTCCCGGGGAGCACTCACAAAGGCTGCCATGAACCCCCAGGCGGCAGCGATGACGACGCAGACAATAATCACAACTTTCCAGACGACACTCATAGTGTCTCTTTTGTACACCGGGATGGGCTGTCGGGCAAGGACGCGAGTGTGAGGGTTTTATGAGCG
>RECN01000157.1 GCA_007694005.1 Spirochaetaceae bacterium | reverse complement strand
TTGATTGTCGGAAATGAAGAGAAAATCACCACGGTCGCGGACAGTAATATTTTTATCAACGCAGCGTAAAGATCTCGTCATATCAAAACAAGAGCCATCTCCAGAGCGCGTGGTAGAGTTCGCTGATAATACGGAGGAACGAATGCGCTTATCGATATTCAACGACGAAATCGGTCTTGACATCACCAGGGCCATCAGCCATTTCCAGGACTGGGGTCTCGAATGGATCGACCTGCGCGGACGGGTCATGGGCAGGGAGTTCTGTATGCTCGACGCCGAGGAGATGAACGACGTCGCCAGACTGCTCAGCGACGGCAATCTGCAGGTCGCCTGTCTGCAATCGTCGTTGGCCAAGGCCCATCTGCCTGAGTCGGAGCGACTCGAAGCCGAGAAAACGAAACTCGAAGGCATCATTCGGGCGGCCGATACGTTCAACTGCCGGCTCGTTCGCTCGTTCTTCTACTGGCAGCCGGAAAAGGACCAGCAGGGGGCGCTTGTCATGCGTCCAGATGAACTCCAGAAGGTGCTCGACCGCTTTGGCCCGCTCGCCGAGCGTGCGAAGGAGGCCGGTTTGACCCTGGTGTTTGAGAACTGCGACGTGACGGTACCTGAGTGTCTTACTGTCCTCGATGCGCTCGCCGTTCCTGAGTGGGGTCTTGCATGGGACTGTGCAAACGAGTGGCTCGACGACAATCCTCCCGATGACGAAGGTATAGCTCTGCGCATACGTCGCAGCCGGAACATCCACGTAAAGTCGGAGGGCATCGTGCCCGGACTGGCAGACGTGACTGTACCGTGGGACAAGATTCTCATGATGGCTACGACCAACGGCTTCAATGGTCCCGTCTCCGTAGAGACGCACAACCCGGACTCGTCACTGAATAGTCTCGACGTGTCAAAAGAGGTTGTCGACCGGATTCGCCGGGTTTGGCCCGGCGGCTCGCCGGCTGTAAAGCGTCGGGCACAGCTTGATTTTGAGCCTCTCAAGTTTGTCGTTGTAGGGCTGGGTATGGGGCTCGTACGTGCACGACAGCTGGCGGCTGAGCCAGGAACGGAAGTCATTGGTGTCGTCGATATTGTATCCGAGAGGGCAGAGAAAGCAGGCGCCGAGCTCGGTTGTGAATGGACCGCCGAGCTTGATCCCTGGCTTGAACGCGATGACTGCGAAGCAGTCTTCGTGATGACGCCGACCGGTATACACGCAGACATCGGTGTTGCGGCCCTGAACGCGGGGAAACACGTGCTCACTACGAAGCCAATGGAAGCCAATCTGGCCGGCTGCGACCGTATGATCGAGGCAGCCGATAAAGCCGGCAAACTGCTCGCCGTGGACTTCGAGCAGCGGCTGGCGATTCCAACACAGCGCATCAGGCAGCGCATAGCCGCGGGCGATCTCGGTGAGCTGGTTGGCGGGACATTACTGGTGCGGATTCTCAGAGACATGGATTACTACCGGGCCAACGGTGGATGGCGCGGCACGCATCGTCTTGACGGTGGAGGGGTCATGAGCAATCAGACCATCCACAACATTGACCAGCTGGTGTATTGCCTTGGCATGCCAAGACGCGTGTCCATGCGTACGTGGACCCAGACGCATGAAATAGAGGCCGAGGATCTTGGGTCCGCTACCTGGGAGCTTGAGAACGGAGCAGTGTTGCAACTTCTGGCAACCACGTCCTATCCGGTCGATACCTGGTACAGCAATCTGGAGCTGCACGGGACCCGAGGCGCGTGTACGTACAGCTTCGGCGGCCCCTTCGCTACGGAGGTCGAACGCTGGCACGTCGGCGACGCTTGGGAAAACATCTCGCCGGAGCCGGAAATGCCCCGCTGGACCAACTCGGCCCAGAACCTTGCCGCTGCTGTCCGTACCGGTGTGGATCTGATGTGCACGGGACGTGACGGCCGACGCAGCCGACTTGTTCTTGACCGAATGTACGAGTCCGCGAAGAAAGACGGCGCGTGGGTAGAAATTGAACGATAGTGCGGCCACAACAGGAATAACAGAGGTATAGATTATGAAGTATGCATTTATGAGTTTTTCCACACCTGACAGTACGCTCAGCGAAATGATCAGTCTTGCGCAGCGATTCGGATATGACGGCCTTGAACCCCGAATGGACGCCGACCACGCGCACGGGATCGAAGTAACCGCAGACGCGGATGCCCGCCGTGCAATCGCCGATCAGGCGGAAGCCGGCTCGATTGAGTTGTGCTGTCTTGCGACCTCGCTTCGTTACGCAGATCCTTCAGTGGCGGACACTGTGGTCCGTGAGTCTCACGAGCGCATTGATCTTGCCGGCGATCTTGGCGTGCCGACGCTGCGCGTGTTCGGTGGCAAGATTCCTGATGGCCTTGACCGTGAAGCCGCAATCGATAGCATGGCGGGTCTTCTTGCATCAGTCGCCGATCACGCGCACGAGCGCGGCGTTACGCTGTGCATAGAGACGCACGACGACTGGTGCGATCCGAAGCATGTCGCTGCTGTTCTCCGCCAGGTCGATCACCCGGCAGTGGCTACCAACTGGGACATCATGCACCCGGTTCGTGTGTGTCGCTACACCATGGATGAAGCGTTTGAGCTACTAAAGCCGTGGATCCGACACGTACACGTACACGATGGACGGGGCCCCGAACAGGCAACCTTCGATGCGATCGGAACCGGAGATATTGATGACATGATGCCGATTGGAACTGGTGGAATCGATCACAAACGTGCTCTCGAGTTGCTTCACGGGATCGATTACGCCGGCTATCTCAGCGGTGAATGGATTAAGTGGGAACCCTACGAGATTCACCTGCCGCGGGAAATCGCGACGCTGCGACAGTTTGAGGCTGAACTTGGGCCGAGGAATCACTCATGAGCATGAACACAGGTACGCCCGGAGGTACAACAGCACTCGTCAGCGAGCCGCTTCCGAACATCCCCTGGGAAGAGAAACCAGCGGGCTTCCGTGGGCTCGTGTGGCGGCACAGCACCAATCCGATCGTCGATATCAACCCCTTTCCTAAGGCGAGGGGCGTGTACAACAGCTGTGTTGTGCCGTGGAAGGACGGCTACATCGGCATATTCCGGGCCGACTGGCACTGTATGACACCGTACCTTCACCTTGGTACCAGCCCGGACGGGATCGACTGGTCGTTCGATGAGGAGCCGATCAGCTTCATAAGCCCCGATCCGGCTCTGGATGAGGTGAACTTCGCCTATGATCCGAGAATCTGCAAGATAGATGATAAGTACTACGTCACCTGGTGTTACAACTTTAACGGTCCCACGATAGGGGTTGCATGGACGAAAGACTTCAAGTCGTTTCATCAACTGGAGAATCCGTTCCTCCCGTACAATCGGAACGGAGTGCTCATCCCTCGAATGATCGGCGACAGGTACGTGATGTTGAGCAGACCGATGGGTCTGGGGATGGCCGTTGACTACGGGGATATCCTGTGCAGTGAGAGTAAAGACCTGACCTACTGGGGTAAGCATCGGATCGTTTTTACGCGCGGACCAAAAAAGTGGGAACGCGTGAAGATAGGTCCCGGACCAACTCCCATCGAAACAACTGAAGGCTGGTTGCTTTTCTACCACGGGGTCGCGGATACCTGTTCCGGCTTTATCTACAGCATTGGCGCGGCGCTCCTTGATCTCGACGATCCTTCGAAAGTCATCTATCGATGTCGTTTCCCTATCATGACGCCTGAGGCATCGTACGAGACAACCGGCAGTGTGGACAACGTCGTGTTCCCGACGTCGGTTCTCACCGACGGTGCGACGGGTCGGCTCGCCATCTACTACGGAGCATCCGACACCTTCACGGCACTTGCGTACGCCTCTACGGATGAGATTCTGGACTACGTGAGGAGCAATCACACATAGAACGGCCCCGCACGTGTGCCCGGCCGAAACCGGGCAGATGTGCTATAGTGCCGCACCATGAAAACTGAACTGAATCAGGCAATACTCACATATCTGCGGTCTGCCGGGCGGGAAGCAGGCGAACGCCAGACCCTGGCCGTTGCCGAGCTGAAAGCCGATTTCTCTTACGTAACTGAAGTTGATCTCGCGCTCTCACAACAGGCAATCGAACTCTTTTCCCCCATTGTGGGATCAGACGCGGTCATTACCGAAGAGCATCCGGGCGTTCTACCCGAAATACGAGGCGGCCGGGAAGCGAAAGAGGACGAGATTCTCGTCGTCGTTGATCCGATAGACGGGACGAGAAACTACGTTCACGGGCTTCCGCTCTACGCCGTATCGGTCGGTGTACTGAAGAACCGGAGGCCGTGGCTCGGAGGTCTGGCCTTTCCCGGCTTCGGGTACATGATTACCTGTGACGGGGAGACGGTATGGAAGCACTCTCTCGACGATGCTGAGCACGCGTCTGAGGCTGTTGTCCGACCCGAAACCACACTCAATGTCCAGTCGCTGGTCTTCACGAGCGACGGAATCCTGAGCCGTCATACCTGGGCAACCTCGGTCTGCCGCATCATGATGATTGGCTCTTCAGTCGTCGAGTCGGCGTGGGCAGCTCTCGGACACGGGGCAGGTTCAATCTTCGGAGCGCATATCTGGGACATTGCCGGGGCGTGGCCCATCCTCGAGCACTTCGGACTGTACATGCACCGTCTCAACGACGGGACAACGATCAGGGCCTACGATACCGCTGACTATCATCCGGAAAACGACTGTCTGCGCGACCGCGCAATAATCTGCCGGCCCGAGGATTTTCCGGCTTTGCAGAGCGCGCTCGTACCCCTTCGACGGATCACCGATCGGGACGTATAATAGAGACATGTATACGTACGAAGCAGCAGAAAACAGATACGAGCACCTTTCCTACAATCGTTGCGGCGCGAGCGGACTGCAGCTACCGCCGATATCGCTTGGACTCTGGAACAATTTCGGGAATAACCGTCCTTACGAAACGGGCCGCAGCATGGTTCTCCGCGCATTTGATCTTGGCGTAACCCACTTTGACCTTGCGAACAACTACGGACCTCCGGCTGGTTCGGCCGAGGCGAATTTCGGACGTATGCTCGCACAAGACCTGAAACCCTATCGTGACGAGCTCATTATATCGACCAAAGCCGGGTACGATATGTGGCCGGGACCCTACGGCGCGTGGGGGTCGCGCAAGTACCTGCTGGCAAGCCTTGACCAGAGTCTCGCCCGCATGGGTCTTGACTACGTAGACATTTTCTACTCCCATCGCTTTGATCCTGATACTCCGCTCGAAGAAACCATGGGCGCACTTGCGAGTGCCGTTGCCCAGGGAAAAGCGCTCTACGTCGGTATATCTTCGTATTCGGCAAAGAAAACAGCAGAGGCAGCCACTATTCTCAAGGACATGGGCGTGAGGTGTCTCATCCATCAGCCGAGCTACTCCATGCTTAACCGCTGGGTAGAAGATGACCTGCTCGATGAACTCGAAAAGCAGGGTGTGGGATGTATAGCGTTCTCACCACTCGCGCAGGGCCTGCTGTCCGACAAGTACCTGAAAGAAGTGCCCGATGACGCACGCGTCAATACGGCGCCGTCCTTCAAGCCGTCATTTCTGACCGACGAGAACCTGGCCAAGGTTCGCTCACTCAATGAGATCGCAAAAAGGCGAGGGCAGTCGCTCTCACAGATGGCGATAGCGTGGGTGCTGCGCGATTCACGGGTTACCTCGGCACTGATCGGAGCGAGCAGGGTCGAACAGATCGAGGAAAACCTGGCTGCCCTCGAGAACACGGATTTTTCCGCGGATGAGCTGGCAGAGATCGACCGCTACGCGACCGAGTCGGGGATCAATCTCTGGGCTCAGTCGAGTAATGCGGGGTGAGTCCCTGATATATGACCTATTAGATAAAGAAAACCAAATAATTGAAAAGTTCTATTTGTGATTTATGGAGATAAGGTAGTAAACTTCCCGTATTGGGGAGACATTCATGAAAAACATACGTCTGGGCGTGAAACTCATTGGTGGGTTCACCGCTGTCGCCACCATCGTGCTGATCGTAGGACTGGTCGGGTGGAACGGAGCCCGGCAGCTTGACTCGGCCATCGACGAGATCGGTCAGGTCAGGTTACCGAGTGTGGAAGCGCTTCTGGAAAGCGAGATCTTCATTGAAGAGATGCTCGTCGCTCAGAGGACTCTCATGGCCGAGTTCCTGACGGCAGATGAACGGGAATACTACCTTCGCGTGTTCGCTGATGCGAGGGCGGAGCTCGATGCCACGTGGGAGTTCTTCAAGACCCTGCCAGCGACCGCCGAAGAGATGCGTCTGAGCGATCAGTTCGACAGGGAGTACGCCGAGTGGCAGATCGAGAACGACCGCTGGCTTAACCTCACGCGGCAGTTCGACGCCCGAGGTCTCCTTGATCCCGGCGACCTTATTGCAACACTATACGAGGCTCGCGGGGACTATTACGAGCTGCAACTTCAGGTGCTTGAGTATATTCAGCGTGGTATCTCCTTCCCGGGAGGCGAGGACGCGTCTGCCACGACACTGGGACAGTGGCGTGACGGCTTTCGCACGGAGAACCAGGTACTCGCACGTGCCATCGATGAAATGCAGACTCCGCAGGAGTCTTTTCACGAAGCGGTCACCGACATCAAGGCCTTCATGGCCACAGGCTCGGTGGCGGAAGCAGAGAACGTCTACCGCACTCGACTTTTACCTGCAGAAGAAGAGTTATTCGATTTGCTCTACGTTGCCATCGCGTATGCTGAAGACGTCAACGAATGGCGGGATACTACCAACGAGCTCGCCATGGGCGTGCTCTACGACGAAGCTCTCGATGCCATGGAACTGCTCGACGAGCTCATCGCAATCAACCAGCAGATCGCCGCCGATGAGATAGCGCGGGCCGAGGCAGCGACTGATACCGTAATCACGGCGGTCATCATCGGCATGATCGCCGGTTTTCTGATTGCCCTGCTGCTCGGTATTGTACTGACGCGGGCGATCACCGGTCCAGTCGCAAGAGGCGTTGCCTTTGCCCAGGAGCTCGCCAGTGGAAATCTCACGGCCAGGCTCGACATCGATCAGAAGGACGAGATCGGTGTTCTCGCCCGGGCACTGCAGGACATGCAGGAGAAACTGGTGTCGGTCGTACAGGACGTCATGTCGGCTTCTACGAACGTTTCGTCGGGTAGCGCCGAAATGAGTGGCAGTGCTCAGGAGCTCTCGCAGGGAGCAACTGAACAGGCAGCATCTGCCGAAGAGGTGTCCTCATCGATGGAAGAGATGGGATCGAACATCAGCCAGAATACCGACAATGCCCAGGAAGCGGAGAAGATCTCGCAGAAGGCCGCCGACAGCGCCGAAGAGGGCGGACAGGCGGTTGAACAGACCGTCCGGGCCATGCGCGAGATTTCAGAGAAGATCGGCATCATCGATGAGATCGCCCGAAACACGAATCTGCTGGCGTTGAATGCGGCAATTGAGGCCGCTCGTGCGGGAGAACAGGGCAAAGGCTTTGCGGTCGTCGCGAGCGAGGTGCGCAAACTCGCCGAGCGGAGCCAGACCGCCGCAGGAGAAATCGCAGAATTATCGGGACGTAGTGTGGAGGTCGCCGAAAAGGCGGGCACCATGATCAGCGGGATTATTCCCGAAATTCGCAAGACCGCCGATCTCGTGCAGGAAATCAGTGCGGCGAGCAAGGAACAGAGTTCCGGTGCGTCACAGATCAACCAGGCACTCATGCAGCTTGATCAGGTCGTGCAGCAGAACGCCTCCGCCGCCGAGGAAATGGCTTCCATGGCCGAGGAGCTCAACAGTCAGGCCGAACAGCTCGAACAGACCGTGGGGTTTTTCAAGGTCGACCGTAAGGGTATGAAGCAACAGCGCGCACTGCCGGCAGCGACAAAACAGCATGGCACTGCAACGGGATCTCACTCGAAAGCACCGACTCAGAACACGAAACCGGCGAACAGAACGCCTGCACACAAACCGACGCCGCGAGCGGGCTCTGAATCGACCGGTATCACGCTGATAGAATCCGACGTGGACGACAGCGACTTTGAGGAGTTCTGAGACTACCGGTTTTCGGTACTGTGACGCACAGCGTGTTTTCTGATACCGTTCCGACACCATGAAGGTAGTGATAGTCGGTGGCGGTGCGGTCGGGTTCCAGCTCGCGCAACAGCTCATACGTGAGAATCGCGATGTCGTGATAATTGAGCGTGATCCCGAGCAGGCGCGCATGCTCGGAAACAGACTCGACTGCATGATCGTCAATGGTCCCGGTAACAACGTCGATGTTCTCCGGGAGGCCGGCACCGGGAACGCTGACTGTTTTATCGCAGTGACGACGTCGGACGAAGTGAATATGATCGCGTGCGCGCTTGTCTCGAGCGAGTTTGACGTGCCGCGTAAGATCGCGCGTGTCAGGAACATCGAGTATTCCGGGAGCAGGCTCGCCGAGGCGGGGGTCCTCGGCATTGACCATGTCGTGAACCCGGAGACGGAGACGGCGAAAGAGATCATTACCAGCATAGAGCAGGGAGCCCTCAGCGACGTCATAGCCTTCGAGGCGACAGATCTCCAGATTCAGACTCTGAACGTTACAGCCCATACGCCGGTCATCGGGTCCAGGCTTCGCGATCTCGGTCAGCACATAAACGCCCGTTTTCTCATAGCCCTCATTGTCCGCGACGGCACCTACATTATTCCGTCGGGAGATAATCGGGTGCAGGAAGGTGACCAGATATACGTCGTTGCAACCGCGCGTGATACCGAAGCCGTTTTTGCGCGCTTCGGGAAGCCGCGACGGGCGTTGAACAAGGTTGTTCTCGTCGGTGGCGGTGGTAAGATTGGCAACCGGATCGCGGAGCACTTTCTCGGTGTGCGTTCGGGTAGTCATAGCGGATATGATCGACTGAAGGCCGCGTGGCGCAAACGTACGGTGAACCTCAAGATCGTCGAGCGCGACTATCAGAAATGCAAGGAACTCGCGAATCGTTACAAAGCCGCGACGACGATACACGCCGATATCGCCGACGAGTCGCTGTTCGAAGAGGAGCAGTTCGGTGAGTCCGATCTGGTGGTCGCGGTCACCGATAATCAGGAGTTGAACATGGTGACTGCTCTGTATGCGCGGAGTGTCGGCATTCCGCGCACGGTATGTCTCGTGAATAACTCCGGGTATGCAGACATCGCGGCGCGTCTGGGGATCGACGTTCCGGTAAGTCTCAAAAAATCCATGGTGGATGCCATTCTGAAAATCATCCGTCGCGGAAGTGTACGTAATGTCCGTTCACTCTTCGATGGTCAGATCGAGCTGCTGGAACTTCAGATTTCCTCGGACAGCAGCATGATTGGACGTCCTCTACAGGATGTTTCGCTTCCGGCCGGAACGCTTATCGTATCGGTGACGAGTCAGGGAACGGCGATCATTCCCGACGGTCGGACGGTGCTGAACGCCGGCGATGGTATTGTCGTCATGCTCAGGCAGGAGCATTCCGACCGGGTCGTCGAACTGTTTTCCCCCGAACAGACATGAGACTGATATGCGCATTATAGTTATTGCCCGGATGTTTTCCGCAGTTCTCGGCATTGTGGCACTGTTTTTTCTGCCGGGTCTGGTGCTTTCAGCGATAGACGGGGAGACGGTCGTTACGGGGGCGTTCGCAGGACCCATGATTGCAGTGCTCGCCGCCGCGGGTGTCACGTTCTTTCTGACGCGAGGACGGGGCGGTGAGCTTGGCGTCCGGGGCGGGTTTCTGGTTGTAAGCCTCTCATGGGCAGGGTGTGCGCTTCTTGGAGCGCTCCCGTTTTACTTTTCCGGAGCTGTCCCTTCCTTCACCGACGCCTTTTTCGAGTCAATGTCCGGGTTCACCACGACAGGAGCCTCAATTCTTGATGATATTGAAGCAATGCCGAGGGCACTGCTCTTGTGGCGATCGACCACACATTGGCTCGGCGGTATGGGAATCATCGTGCTTTCCGTCGCCGTGCTTCCCCTGCTGGGTATACAGGGTGGGCAGCTGGTAAAAGCCGAGGCACCGTGGCCGACTGTTGACAAGATCACTCCCAAGATCACGTCGACCGCGAAGATACTCTGGCTCGTGTATATCGGTCTGACCCTTCTTCAGATCGTGTTGCTGCTTTTCGGGGGGTTGAACCTGTTCGATTCGGTCACGCATGCATTCGGCACCATGGCGACCGGTGGTTTTTCACCGAAGAACACAAGCGTTGCGCACTTTGACTCTGTTTACGTCGACACTGTGATTACGGTGTTCATGGTGCTTGCCGGAACGAACTTTCTTCTGCATTACGCGGCGATCACCCGGCGCTTTGACAAGCTCGTCGCCGACACCGAGTTCAAGGTGTATCTGGCGATCTTTTTCGGGTCAACTGCGCTGCTGACCCTGTTTCTATCGTTAAACGGCGCTTACGAAGGGGGGGCAGGTATCCGCTTTGCCTCGTTTCAGGCAGCGTCCATCCTCACGACGACCGGCTTTGTTACCGCCGATTACGATGTGTGGCCGCAGGCTGCACGGGTTGTCCTGTTCTGTCTCATGTTCGTCGGGGGATCGGCGGGGTCGACCGGTGGTGGCATTAAGGTCGCTCGCATCGTTACGGTTTTCAAGCAGTCGCTGAATGAGTTCAGACACCTCTCCCATCCGCGCGGGGTCTTCCCTATCAGTTTCAACAGAGCGCCAATGGCGCGGCGCATGGTCATTGCCATTACTTCATTCGTGTTCCTGTATATCGTCATCGTTCTCGTGTCGACGCTGATTCTATCACTCGAAGACATTTCAATAATGTCGGCCCTCTCGACTGCGCTCGCTACCCTCGGAAACATAGGACCGGGATTCGACGCAGTCGGTCCGACAGCAAACTACTCGTTTTTCTCCGAACCGACGAAGTGGTTTCTCAGCTTTCTCATGATGGCCGGGCGACTCGAGATATACACGGTTCTCGTGCTGTTCTCTCCAGGGTTCTGGCGATCATGACAATACGCCGCGGGTTCTTTCTCTGAAAATTCCGTTTACGGAACTTGACAGCCGGATACTGCTGGAATAAAGTTACGGAAATCTTTACCCGATAGTGGAGCGGTACTATGAAAATACGAGAATTCAGAACATATCACCTGCCGCTCGTTGCGGCTTTTCGTCGTACCGCATATCGGGGCTTGCCTGGACTGTAGCTGACGTTTCGTCAGTCGACCTTTCCAATCGTACTTCACAGGTATTACAGCTCTGTTGCAACGGAACTATTGTTCTGTTTTGCGGTCTCACCCTTTCTGTTGCGTATCAGGAATTTTGATTATGCGTGCCAGTCGTGTACTTTTTGACGCCCTGCGGGGCAGCCGAGCCGTGTATCTTGCGGCGATTATTTGTGTAGGGCTCGCGGCCCTTCTCAGCTATGCAGCTCCCCTTATGGTTCGATTCGCCATAGACAGTGTCATTGGGAATGAGCCGGTGGCGGGGCCGGCGATCATCGTCGATACGATCGAGCGCATCGGCGGTGTTGAGAGCTTCAGGGCCAATCTCTGGTCGGTGGTCTTCGCGATCGTGATCGTCACCGTCTTCTCCGGGGTCTTCAGTTTTCTTCAGGGACGTTTTGCCGCAGGAGCGAGCGAATCACTCGCCGAGCGGCTCAGAAACCGCCTGTACGACCACATACAGAACCTGAGCTACGACTATCACGTACACGCATCGACCGGGGACCTCGTTCAGAGGTCTACGTCGGACGTCGAGACGGTTCGGCGTTTCATGGCCATACAGTTTGTCGAGGTCGGTCGTGCGCTGTTCATGGTTCTTGCGGCCCTCCCGATCCTCTTTTCGGTCAATACGCGCTTTGCCCTGGTCAGCATCAGCGCCATTCCCGTGGTATTCATGTTCTCGCTCGTGTTTTTTCGCCGAATACAGCGCACCTTCCAGATGGTAGACGAATCCGACGGGCGTCTGTCGACGGTGCTTCAGGAAGGGCTCACCGGCGTTCGTGTCGTGCGGGCATTCGGGCGGCAGAGATTTGAGGCCGACCGCTTCGACGAGTGTAGCCAGCTGTATCGCGATCTGGTCTACAAGCTAATCAGACAGATGGCTGCGTACTGGAGCATCAGCGATCTGCTGTGTCTCGCACAGATCGGCGTCATCGTAGTGTACGGGACGACGCTCGCGGTGGCCGGTCAGATCACCATCGGCACGCTGCTTCTGTTTGTGACTGCAGTAACGATGCTTCTGTTTCCGATCCGGCAGATGGGCAGAATTCTCGCGGATATGGGACGCATGTCCGTAGCGCTGAAGCGAATCGGTGAGATCCTGGCGGTGAATGTTGAACAGGATGAAGAAACGGCGGTAGAACCACCGATCCGTGGACACGTTGTGTTCGATAATGTGTCCTTTGCCTACGCGGGCAGGGAAGTGCTCAGGGATGTCTCCTTTGAAGCATCGCCGGGTATGACAGTTGCTCTGCTCGGACCGACCGGATCGGGTAAGTCGACACTCGTGCAGCTCCTGTCGCGCCTGTACGACTATGACCGCGGTTCGATCCGCATAGACGGTATCGAACTCCGGACGATCAGAAAGCGATGGATGCGGCGACACGTCGGGTTTGTGCTACAGGAACCCTTCCTGTTTGCAAAGACGATCAGGGAGAACATCAGCCTCGCGCGCTCGAAATCGTCAGAGACAGACGTGTATCGGGTTGCCGAAACAGCGGCGGTGCACGATGTCATCGAGAGCTTTGACCGAGGCTACGAGACCCCGGTCGGTGAACGCGGGGTGACGCTCTCCGGCGGGCAGAAGCAGCGGGTTGCAATTGCACGGGCTCTTCTGATGAAGCCTCCAATACTGATTTTCGATGACAGCCTCAGTGCAGTCGATACGGAAACCGATGCGCGAATCAGGAAGGCCTTGTCGACGGCCCGACACGGCGCTACGACGTTCATCATAAGCCACCGGCTGACGACGCTCGCGCAGGCGGATCTCATCCTGGTTCTCGACGAAGGCCGGATCGTGCAGTCGGGCACGCACGAAACCCTGCTCGCTGAGACGGGTATGTATTCACGATTATGGAACATGCAACGTAAACGGCATGACGAGTTCGAGCAGGAGCTGCTCGCTCAGGGGGAACGAACATAATGCATGCGTTCGAAGAAAAGGATTACTCAAAGAAAATCGACCTGGGTCTCTGGCGGAAGTTGCTCGGGTACGCGAAGGCCTACCGGCGGCATCTGCTTGGCATTAGTATGGTCATGGTACTTGTCGCAGTCATAGACGCGAGCTTTCCGGTCATGACGAGATACGCGGTGGACGAGTTTATTGTCCCTGGTGATGCAAGCGGGATAGGTCTGTTTGCCGTCGGGTACGCCGCGCTTGTAGTCACGCAGGCTTTTCTTATCTGGATGTTCATATCGCTGGCGGGTGCGGTTGAAACGGGCGTGTGTTATGACCTGCGTCAGCGCGGGTATCGGCGGTTGCAGGAGCTCTCACTCCACTATTACGACACGACGCCGACGGGCTGGATCATGACGCGCATGACCAGCGACTCCGAACGGCTCGGTGAGACGATTTCCTGGGGGATCGTGGACATAATGTGGGGACTCACGTCCATGACCGCCTTCGGGGTGTTCATGCTCGTCATGGACTGGAGACTCGCTCTGATTGTTCTATCGGTGGTACCACCGCTGGCAATCCTGAGTTACGTCTTTCAGCAGAAGATTCTCAAGAACCAGCGTATCGTCCGAAGGACCAACTCGCGGATTACCGGTGCCCTCAATGAGGGGATAATGGGTGCGAAGACGACAAAAACGCTCGTCCGCGAGGACGCAAACCTGGCAGAGTTTCAGGAAATCACCGGTGACATGCGGCGATATTCGATTCGAACCGCAGTTGTCCAGAGCCTCTATGTTCCTATTGTCCTGACGCTGGGGAGCGTCGGTACTGGACTGGCTCTGGTCTTCGGTGGTCAGGGTGTTCTCAGTGGAGCGGTCAGTTTCGGCGTGCTGGTCGCGTTTGTCAGCTACACGGTCCAGTTCTTCGATCCGGTCCGGGAAATGGCCCGGGTCCTGACGGAGTTCCAGAGCGCTCAGGCCGCCGCTGAGCGGGTCATGGATATGATCGAGACCGAAGCTGAGATCGTCGACGATCCGGAGATAGTCGCCAGGTTTGGCGATGTGTTTGACCCGAAGCGCGAAAACTGGACTCGTGCCAGCGGTGAAGTTACGTTCCGGGATGTCACGTTTACCTATACCGGCGGCGAAGAGGTACTTCGGAACTTCAATCTGCAGGTAGACGCAGGGCAGAGCATTGCACTCGTAGGTGAAACAGGGAGCGGCAAGAGTACGATCGTGAATCTTCTGTGTCGCTTCTATGAACCGTCTTCGGGACAGATTCTGGTCGATGGCGTAGACTATCGGGACAGAGGTCTGCTTCAGCACTACTCGAACCTGGGTTACGTACTACAGCAGCCACATCTGTTCAGTGGCTCGGTACGTGAGAACATCCGGTACGGACGTCTCGACGCTTCCGACACGGAGGTCGAGGCAGCGGCCGCTCTTGTCGGGGCGACCACGTTCATACAGAGGCTCGAGAATGGTTTCGAGTCGGAAGTCGGCGAGGGCGGAAGTCTATTGAGCGTAGGCGAGAAGCAGCTCGTAAGCTTCGCACGGGCCATCCTCGCAGACCCGGTGTTCTTCGTATTCGACGAGGCGACGAGTTCAATAGACACGGAAGCGGAGCGCCTGATTCAGAACGCGATCCGGAAGATTCTGCAGGGACGAACGAGTTTCATTATTGCCCACAGGCTTTCAACGATCCGTGAAGCGGACCGTATACTCGTGATCGCCGACGGTGAGATTGCCGAAGACGGCAACCATGAGACGCTGATTGCACAGCGGGGGATGTACTACAACCTCTATATGAACCAGTTTGCCGCTCAGGAGGAAAGCATTCCCGTCTGGGGTGAAACGACAGGCCGCTAATGGTCGGCGGACTCGTGGTCAGAGTCCGCCACCTGACCTGCCTACTCCTGCTCTGCGAGAAAGCGTTCCGCTTCCAGAGCCGCCATGCAGCCCATACCGGCGGCGGTGACTGCCTGCCGCCAGACCTTGTCTTTTACGTCGCCGGCGGCAAAGACACCGGGTATTGCGGTTGCCGTCGAATCGGGCTTCGTAATCAGATAGCCGGTGTCGTCGGTTTCAAGCTGTCCTTCGAGAAACGCGGTGTTCGGCGTATGCCCGATGGCGTAAAACAGACCTGCCGCCTCAAGCTTCTGCTCCTCACCACTCCTGTTGTTCTTTACGTGAACGAACTGCAGTTTGTCCTCGCCTGACACTTCGGTCGCCTCGGTGTTCCAGAGTACGTGTATTTTCTCATTGGTCAGAACGCGCTTCTGCATTGCCTTGCTGGCACGCAGCTCATCGCGACGGACGAGCATTGTCACCGAGCTGCCGAACTTGGTCAGATAGCTCGCTTCTTCGCAGGCACTGTCTCCGCCACCGATAACCACAAGCGGTGCGTTGCGGAAAATAGGAAGAGCACCGTCGCAGACCGCACAGGCCGAAATACCTTTTTGCCACAATCGTTCCTCACCCGGCAGATGCATGCGTTTAGCGGTGGCTCCGGTCGAAATAACGAGCGCGTCAGCCGTGTAGGTTCCACTCGGTGCGTGTATCCTGAAAGGGCGCGAATCAAGCTCTACCTTCGCAACTGTTTCTGTCTTGATCCTTGTGCCGTGATGGACGCTCTGCGCGCGCATTCTGTCCATGAGTTCGGGGCCCTGTATGCCTTCGGGGAATCCAGGGTAGTTTTCCACTTCGGTTGTAGTCGTCAATTGCCCGCCTGCGGCAACACCTCCGGCCATGAACCCTTCGAACAGCAGTGGCGATAGCTCAGCTCTGGCCGCGTAGACCGCCGCCGTATGCGCTGCGGGGCCGCTTCCTATGATAATAATCCGTTCATGTGTGTCTGTACTCATCAGTGTTCTCCTTCATTCAATATATATTAATATTACTATACAATCAACAACCCTGTGTGTTGCAGATATTTTCGTGTATAATGCACGAAGAGGCCCGGTTCGTCTTGCGTTCGGTCCTGCAAGGGACTACGCTATATGTATAAAAAGTATCCTGGTCCGAGATCAGAAAAAGTCAAGGAATTCACATGGTTCCAGAAACCGGGTTACCGGTAGAAAACAGCGCCCTTTCCGAACAGGACCTCCGCCGTCAGATAGAGGAATACTATCTTCCGCGACAGCTTGTCGAGGCAATATTCGAGAACGGTGAGATTCCGAACCGATCGGTGGTACAGACCGTCGGCATTGGTTTTATTGATATCGCCGACTACTCGTACCTGTCCCGGTTCCTGAGTCCCGACGAAAACCAGGCGCTTCTCAACGGCCTGTATGCGGCCTTCAACGCTGTGCTGCGACGCTACGGCGGGTACCTGAACAAGATAGAGGGTGACAGCCTCATGTTTCACTACGGAGGGCTTGTCGACGCCTCGGTGCGGCAAATGAGCGAAGATGAGGCGGTATACTCAATAGCAGCGCGGCTCTTCTATTCCTGTATCGAAATGCAGCGGGTCTGCCTGCTGTTTAACCGCGCCGACGACCGTTTTCTCGAAGAGCACCGCAGCCCGCAGGATGCTGAGATGCTGCGTCGTGCCTTTGACATCATGGAGCGCATGCGGGGTGACATGGGGATCTCCGAGAGTCTCAAGGCCTTCTTTCAGATTCGCATTCGCATCGGTGCTCACATAGGAACAGTTACCGTCGGGAACTTCGGTCCGGCCGGTGCCCGGCAGTGGGACGTCGTCGGTGAGCCTGTCATAAAGGCGAAACGCATGGAGACGACAGCGCCTGTTGGCGGCTTCCGCATGTCCGCCGATATGTTTAACACCCTTCAGGAGACCGGCATCGTCGAGGAGTATCTGAGGAAGTTCCGCTTTGAGGCCCGCGAGCACAACAGCACGTATCAGAATATTCAGCCCTCAGAGCTTTTCCGCGAGCAGGTTGTCACGATACGCGAAAAGAAGAACGTGGCGTTCAAGACCATCAGCGTACAGGTGCATCCAGACCTTCCGGAAACGATTTCCGAGCAGGTGACGGTGCTGCTTCTGAACGGAGAACAGGGAGCCGACCGCATCCTCGAACTTCTCAAATATTACCGCGGCAATAAGTACGTGGTCGATGCAGTGGAAAACACCCTGTTGCGTATCGGTGTCGGCCTCAGAAAAGCCCCGATGATACGCGCGATCTTCCCGTCAACCTATACGTCGATTGTCAAACGCGGATACTCATCCGATGAGCTTGACCAGGAGCTCAACTCGACCTTCAGCCTCGTGGAAATTTTCGGCAAACTCGGTGAGTATCAGGACGCCCTCAAGGATCCGGATCAACAGTTGGAGATAGACACGGCATTTTCTTCCTACGAGCAGTACATAGACCAGTGTCGCAAAGCGATAGAACAGCAGTACGCCCGAACGAAGCGGATTGCCATACAGCGGGCCTATTTCTTCAACGTGGTCTATCCGCTTGTGTTCGAAAGCATGCGGGCGGGCATCCTCGAGTATCATTATCGGACCAAGGAGCTCCCCGCCGTCGAGACGGCCTGAGCGCCTCATCGAGACGGCCTGAGCGAGCGTTTGCCTGTTCCCTCATTTCCTGCCTATCTTTCGGACATGACATACTTAGTTGTTGGTGGTTCAAGTGGCATCGGAAAGGCTGTTGTCGAGAGACTTCTCGCCGACGGACACGCTGTTACCGTATGGGCGCGTCGCGAAAAACCCTCCTACGAGTCCGGCGATCCGGAATACGCACAGGTCGATGTGACTGAGGACCTGCCGGACGATCTGCCGGTTCCGGACGCTTTGGACGGTGTATTTTACGCGCCCGGGAACATACAGCTTGCACCGTTTCGCGGGCTGAAAGCTGAAGCATTCGCACACGATTACAACGTAAACGTATTGGGAGCGGTGAGAGTTCTACAGGCGGTGCTTCCCCGTATTGCCGACGGACACGGAGCGTCGGTGGTGCTCGTGTCCACGGTTGCTGCGACCACGGGGATGAACTTTCACACGTCAATCGCAGCGGCGAAAGCAGGAGTCGAGGGGCTTGCCCGATCACTAGCCGCCGAGCTGGCGCCGAAAAACGTCCGGGTCAACGTCATCGCTCCGTCGCTGACCGATACGCCGCTGGCTGCGAAGCTTCTGGACAACGACAAAAAACGGGAACGGTCGGCTGAAAGACATCCGCTGAAACGAGTCGGCACGGTTGACGACATGGCCGAGGCGGTCACCTATCTGCTCACCCCACGATCGGGCTGGGTTACCGCACAGGTGCTCGGTGTCGACGGGGGTATGTCCCGGATCAGCGGACTGTAGACTTAAGGTGTCGGACTCCGCAGGCGTCGTTGACATAAACGGACTCGTTCATTGCCTGAGCGAAACAGAGGGTCGCATCGACGAAATCCACCTCCTGCGCTTCGTTTCGCTTCGGCAGCCGGACGAACCCGAGTCCGATGACCTCAGACTCTTTCGGGAGCACTTCGAGCTCTATCATGCGCTCTATCTGCTCGCTGAAAGCGGACTTCCCGGAAAGTACCTACACGTCGGAATGGCACATGTCAGCGTGGTATCGGTGCCGGGTGAGGGACGCTGTGCGTGGTTTGATGAGGAGCATGAACGGTTCTGCAACAGACCCGCGGCAGGGACGTACTGCGTGACTCATAAAACGCTTGTTGCTGCCGCCGAACGCGATGGTAGCGTTCGCCACGGCGACATGAGGTCATACTATCTTGACCGACGGAATCTGAAGCGAATGGACGCTTCGGGTCTCCGGCTGATTCTCGATGGTGTGCTCGATGCGGCCCGGAATCACGAGCAGCTGCTTGAGGCGGCGCGAAGGCTTGGACTTCCACAGGATGCGAGCCTGCGCAGACTACAGGAGCGCTTCCGGCATCTTGTAAAAATCGAGCATCCTGACGTCGGCGGCGACCCGCGCCGGTTCAGAGAACTCTACGACGCCTACGAGCTGCTTTACGCTCACTTCACCCTGAAACAGAACGCCACAGACAGCTTTCTCGGCTAAGTCAGGGTATCCCGGAGCATGGCGAAGGCTTTGTGCGCTCCGATAATGTTTCCGGCAGTCGGTCCGAGCGTCAGTGCTGCCGCCCCCCCGCTCACGTACAGGCCTTCGCTCCAGCTGAGATCCGGCTGTAGCAGGGGGTAGCCGCTATCGGAACACGGAAACCCCGCATCGACCGCCGTTGACGCGATCAGACTGTCTGCAGCGTGTTGTCCGCAGAATCCGGTCGCACAGATAACCTCGTCAAACGGGCCGAGCGTGGCGGAAGCAGTAGTCGTAAGCGTGATCCCCGAGGTGTCGCTGACCATGGATCGAATGTTACAGACCAGAAACCGGAGCGATTTGTCAGCGATACGCGCGCGAACTTTCGTTTCCAGATCCGGAGGGATCGAACCCGGACGCCGGGCGTCGATGAGTTCGGTCTCACGATCAGGCACTGTCTTCTGCAGGAAACCGCGTAGTTTCTTCGGCCCCATATAACCTGGATCCGAATCGAACATGGAACGGCGTATCTCGTGCGGACTCAGGACGGTGACCGTGTTCCGTACCGAGCGACGACAGGCGTACTGCCAGGCGCTGATTCCGCCTCCGATTACCGCGATATTCCGGTCGTCTGCTTCAGCGTCTTCAATGTCGGCATCGTACACGTGACGGATCTGTGGTCTATGCGCCCATGCGGGAAGTTTCGGCTTTCCAGGGCCGGTGGCGAGAAGGACGGATTCGGCCGCAATCGTTTCTGTTTCGGTATCGACCATCCACGACCGGCCGTTTCTACGCAGCCTCTGCGCCGTACCCGTCCTGTATCGTGCATCGATACCCGTTGTGTCTATGAGATGGTCAAGATGAGCGTGAAAGACCTCAAGACTCGGTCGTGCATACGGTTCCCGAAAATGCACCTCGGGGTCGTACCCCCGTTCAGCGGCCCATCGTCGCAGGGAACGAAAATCCGTTCCCATGTTATGGCTCGATGTGCTTCGCAGATGTGTCATGCCGACGGTATGGCAGCGACGTCGCCAGGCCTGCGCGGGCTTGTTCCACGGGTCGAGGACGATCAGATCGTCGGCCGCGAACCCGGCTTCCTGCGTCAGGGCGCGGGCAAAAAAAGTGCCGTGTATCCCCCCACCAACGATGAGTAAACGCGTTGCGACCATGTCCGTTAGTGTGCACAAGCTTCTCCGTCTCGGCAAGGCGATGCACGGCCACGACATGCAGACTTGTCCGACCGGTCGCCTTCAATGCATATTACGGGGACTATGGATGCAGATGTAATTGTTGTCGGCAGTGGGCATAACGGTCTTGTCACCGCTGCCTACCTCGCAAAATGGGGCTACAAGGTAGTGGTCTTCGAACGTCGCGATACTATTGGAGGCGCGGTGTGCACCGAAGAAATGTTCGGTGGCTTCCAGATGGACGTTGGAGGTTCAGCGCACTTTATGATACATCACACGCCGATCGTGTCCGACCTCGAACTCGACCGCTACGGGCTTGATTACATTCCGCTCGACCCGTTCATGTCTGCCCCTTTTGAAGACGGTACATCGATCTCGTTTTATCAGGATCTTGACCGGACCTGTGAGAGCATCGCACGGGTCAGCGATCACGACGCGGAAGCGTACCGTGCATTTATTCGCCAATGGCAACCGCTGAACGAAGGTATTTTCGAGTTCTTCCAGAAAGAACCGACATTCAGCAACATCGGTAAGACCTTTATGTTCCGCCGGATAAACGAGCGCGGCGCCGACAAGATCGATATGCTCCGAAAGATATTTCAGAGTTACGGAAAGCTGCTGAGTGATACCTTCGAGAGCGAGAAGATGCGGGCAGCGCTGGCGTGGTGGGGAGCGCAAAGCGGACCGCCACCGACGGATACGGTTACCAGTGAGTTTGTCGCCTGGCACTCGGTTGTGCACAAGAAAGGCCCCGCCCGGCCGCGAGGTGGCAGTGGCATGCTGACGCAGGCGCTTGCCGCCTACATTCGGGATCACGGTGGCGAGGTGCATGCCGGAGTCCCTGTATCCCGCATTCTGGTGGAGCAGGGCCGCGCTGCCGGGATAGAGCTTGAGAACGGAAATAAGTACACCGCGAGGCGCGTTGTGAGTAACGCCCACATCTGGGTGACCTTCAAGCAGCTGTTAGCAGACTGGACCCCCCCGGATCTTAATCGTCGCCTCGATACGATCCGTGTTGGAAACGGGTTTGGCATGGTGCTCAGATGCGCCGTCAATGAGCTTCCAAAGTATCGCCTTTCAGACGGCAATGAAGACGAAATTCTCAAGGGGATGCAGCTCCTCTGTCCCACTGAGCAGTACCTCATCGATTCCTACGCTGACTACCTGAAAGGTCTGCCATCGGAGAATCCGGCTGCAATCGCGATGACCTTCAGCCGCATCGACCCGACCCTTGCCCCTGCGGGGAAACACACTCTCTTTGTCTGGGGGCAGTACTACCCGTACAAGCTGCGCGATGGCCTGAAATGGCCGGACATACGGGAACGGGAAGCGAAAAAACTTCTCAAGGTCGTAGACCGATTCGCACCGGGAGCATCGGATGAGCTTATCGACTGGTATATACAGAGCCCTCTGGACATTGAAGCAAAACACAACATGCCGAATGCGAACGTGATGCACGTAGAAATGACGACCGATCAGATGTTCATGTTTCGCCCCTTGCCGGAGCTCTCCCGCTACAAGACACCACTTCGGGGGCTTTTCATGGCGAACGCCGGCATGCATCCGGGCGGTGGTATCTTCGGTGCCCCCGGGTACGCGTGTGCCCATACGCTGAAGAAGGACCTCCGACGACGCCGTTGATCAATTGACGCATGATCTACGGCGTCGCTGCTCAGTCGCCGATTCGTTTCTTGAACTCGTCCCAGGCCTTGTCCTGATCGCGACGCGTGTACTGTTTTGACGGTGAGGGCCTGGTGCCCGCTTTGTCGCGCTGCTGTGCGGGGGATGTTGCAGGCGGGGCGGGCCGACCCGATTGTGACGCGGCGCCGCCGCCTGGCGCCTGATTCCTGCGGCCGGGTCGGACAGACTCCCGTTGATCCCGCTGCTTCGGCGGCTTCGCTGCGGATGACGGTTCCCGGGAGGCTTTCGGTGGCAGAGTCGCCTTTGACGCCTCTTCGACGAAACGGTTGCGTAGTGCTTCGTGTCTGCCGAAGAGCCGGTAAAAGATCTGACGCAGCGGTGAAAGGCTGCGGAACGAACGGTCGAAAAGCTCGAGCAGGTTCAGATCAAACAGTACTGCCAGATCGTAGAACTGCGTCGTTCCCGGCATGAAATGACGCTGCATGATGCGTTTCAGCTCCTCGACGTCCTTAATAGGACCCTGCTCCCGTGCCCAGATTACTATCGCTTCAGCAACCACATCGGGACTGTTCAGGAGTTCGAAAAGTCGGGGGTTATCCAGTTTCAGGCGATCGCGAATGTCGGTGACGAGCCCCTCGCGACTGAAGAACACGTCTCTGTGTTCGCGTGAACCGCTTCGTATATGCTGCGACAGCATGGAGCGATACGTTTCGCTGTAGACCCGCGCGGTCTGTTCGAGTTCATCGATAAAGAAACGGTAAATCGATTGCCGATGAAAAAATCCATCGGTCAGCTCGACGAGTTCGCCGACGACCTTCCGCGAAGGTGCGGTAAGCGCGGTATCGAGAAAACGGCTCCGAAACTGGGGAAACTGCTCATCGTACTCCTCTTTGAAGCCGTCAAGGAGCTGCTCAAGCTCGTCACGACCTATGTATCCTTCGCTTCGAGAGGCGATGCTCGTGAGTACCGTCTTGCAGTCTTCGCGTATGCGCGTGTCGAGTTCTTTCTTTCGCCTCAGATTCGTGAGCTGACCATCGACGTAGGCATGGAGGAACTCGGAGGCGACAAAAAAATCTCGCGATACGGGAATCGAGCGTTGAGCTTCCAGAGCATCCCGATTTGAGAGAACCGTTCCGGTGAGCGAAAACCAGAACCGGGGATCCTTGTTGGTAATACCCTGTCGGAGCTCTGTGATGCTCGAGTGAAGTATGCGTGAAACGGCGGCGGCAAGATTACTGTTCGTCAGATCATAGCGAATGCGCTGTATGGCGAAGCCCGGAAAGCTCCTCAGACGCGATCCCGGGACCATGATGTGGGCCCCACCCGGGGTGCTGATGCGGCATATGGCGGGTGGCGAGGTGTCGCCGGCAACAAGGCTCGTGAGTTCGACGGTTGTAATATTGGTGTAGAACTCCTCCGGAATCTCAAGGCCTTCCTCCTGCAATGCTGCTTCGAGGGGAAGCCTGAGCGATACGTGCGCGCGAAAACGGTCAAGCAGCTCTTCGAGCGAAAGTTCATAGTACCGCGGTGCCCGCTCGTCGGTCAGAGCGATGGACACAGGTGTGCGGTCATCGCCTTCGGGTTTCGTAATAAGTACTGCTACCCGGGACCGCCAGAGTTTGGCCATGAGGCTCAGACTCGTCCGCAGAACGTCGCCGCTGTCTCCCGGCATCTGAGCGACAAAACGCTCAACCGGTATGAGCGGCTGCCATGCCGAGCACATCCGGTGAAAGAGAGCCCTTTCATCGCTTGTAAAGGTTCCAAGCTGGCTCAGAAACTGATCTCGATCCCGTGAACTGAAACTCACGTACTCCGGGGGAAATATGTCCATTGTATCGTTGCTCACAACTGCTCCAATTCCAGTATCGGTCGCTTCGCTTCTTCAGATGATAACACGGATGTCATGCGAATTACTTGCCTTCCCTCGACGCTGCGCGTATCCTTGAGAGAGGTGGCCTTGATATGAGAGAGAGCGGAATACTTTCACTGCCAAAAAACCCGTTCTATGCCTGTGCCGCCAGTCCCGATAACGAATACATCGCAGCGGGCGGTAAGGACGCTAAGATATACCTCTTTACCGTCGGACAATGGCTTCCCTGCGGGGTGTTTGCTGCGCATAAACGCAGAATCACTGGTATGGCGTTCAACGAGACAGGAACCCGCCTCGTCACAGGCAGCGCCGACAAAACCGCCATTATCTGGACCTTCCCGGAAATGGCGCCTCTGTTTGTGCTTGATGGACACCGTAAACCCTTGTCCGATCTTGCGGTTTCGCCGGATGGCTATCTTCTGGCTACTACCGGGCACGACAGTCGTCTCATTCTATGGAGCATGGAAACCGGTTGGGAACTGGCTCGCGCGCGGGGTGAGCAGCGTTCTGTTGTCAGCCTTGCGTTTTCTCCGACGGGAGACTACGTGGTGACGACCGGCTACGGCGGTGAACTCGTACTGCTTTCGGTGCCGTCCCTCGAGCCGTTCAGAGTGCTGCCGCATCACAGAGTCGCCGCGTACTCCCCGACATTTTCCAGGGATGGTGAGTTTCTGGTAACCATAGGCTTTGACTCACGGCTCATCGTCAGTGCGGTCGAGGACTGGACCGTACTGTACGAGCGGTCTTTACCACGAAGCGCAACGCATCCTTTGACGTATTCACCCGATGGCTCGCTCCTGGCCGTCGGTGGCCATCGCAGCGTACTGCTTTTTGACACCGATGATATGAACCGCGTGGCCGAAATACCCTTCCCGGCGCGAACCCTGTACGCGCTTGAGTTTTCCGCGGACGGGCGATATCTCATGATAGGCAGTGGCGACCGGCGTGTGCACATCTGGGATATCGGCGAACTCAACGTATACAGCAATATCTGACTATGAACCGACACGCAGACTTCAGCTTTCGTAACCTTGATCCTATCTTCGCGTCTGCGCCGATCCGCAGTCTGACACCCGAGAGCCGCATCATCATCTTCAGTGACCTTCACATGGGTAATGGGGGAAAGAACGATGACTTCAGGCAAAACGCGGAGGTGTTCTCCTCAGTGCTCGAACACTGGTATCTCCCGCGACAGCATCATCTCATTCTCAACGGCGACGTAGAGGAACTGTTGCGATTTTCGCTCCATTCCATACAGCGCCAGTGGCATGAAGTGTTCTCTATCTTTGACCGCTATCGAGCAGAGGTCGGGATGGATCGCATCATCGGGAACCATGACTATCCCCTGGCCGACGTCACTGATCTGCCGTTCCCTTTGCACGACGGGCTTCGCTACCGCATCGACGATGAAGATGTCTTCATTTTTCACGGGCACCAGGTACATCCCCGCTATGTTTCGCCGAAGAAGCAGCGCTGGATAAACTTCTTCCTCCGCTATTTCGCCAATCCGCTCGGAATCGGGAACGTCACGGTGAGTCACGACAGCAGGAAACGCTTTAAGACCGAGCGAAGGGTGTACCATTACGCCAGTGTGCGAAAAGTGCTCTCGGTCATCGGGCATACGCACCGGCCCCTGTTCGAGAGCCTCAGTAAGGCTGATACGATCAAGTTCCAGATCGAGCTCATGTGCCGACGTTACACCGAGTCAGATGGTCCGGTCCGTGAACGCCTGGCAGGGCAGATCTCAAGTCTCAAATCGGAGCTGGAAACCCTGCGCGGTGACCCTCACTTCGAGGAAAGCGACGAGAGCCTGTACAACGCTAATCTCGTTGTTCCGTGCATGTTCAACTCCGGTGGGGTGATCGGTGAGCGTGGTATCACCGGAATCGAAATCGAGGGTAGGACGATCCGTCTTGTATACTGGTTCGACTCGACACGCAGCCAGACATATCTTCGCTACCGGCGCTTCCACGCTGAACAGCTCAACGGTACCTCGTTCTATCGGGTCGTCATAAAAGAAGACTCTCTGGACTACATCTTCGCCCGTATACGGCTGCTTTCGTGAACTGCAGAGTAAAATCGATGCCTATTGGCGGCCGGATGCTTGCCGATTGGAAGGCGCAGGCACTACTGTGTAGGTATGACCACCGAAGAACGCATTGAACGAATCAAAGGCATGATACGCGACAGTAACTACGTCGCGGCATATACAGCCATCAAGGAATCCCGTCTCGACGAGCTTGACCGTACGGAGCTGACCGGCTCGATGGTCGCTCAGATTGTCGATGAGCTTTCGCGTTGCACGAAGCGCGAAGACCGCGAGCGAGCCGTATATCTACGGACACTGCTTTCGTGGGTTTTTCGCGACGTACCCGGGCTCAGTGCGCTCTACCGCGAACAGCTCCGACTTGCACACCGTTCCGAAGGAGACTTCGCCACCGGACTGTACAGGAATTTCCGGACAATGAGTGATGTGGCCGGAGGTCGGAAGACCATCGCGGAAGGCTTTGAGGAAACCGCCGAAAACCTGCGGACCGGCTTCGAGGAAGCCGCAGATAATCTCAGAGCTGGTGACCCGTCGGAGTCCGTGAAGACCTTTATGAATGCCGCCGAGAATACGATCAAGGACGGGCTTGAGCAGTTCGGACGCTTTTTTGAGTCGCTGAACCAGCAGACAGCCGGGCAGCGCGAGCAGCACAGCGAGCGTGCCGACGACGAAGCGACGACATCGGACACGCAGGACACGCAGGACACGGACGGCACACCGACCGAAGACGAAGTTCAGGACGTCGAGTTCGAAGAGAAAGAGTAGCGACTGAGGGCTCGGCGCGCGCTGAGTGTCAACGCAAGGGCCACCAGCGACACGGACATGAAACCAGCCTGTACACCGGCGAGATCGTGGAGGCCGGCTATAAGCCAGTTGCCGGCGGTTGCAAGGGTTATTGCAGCCACAAGCATGGGCCCCATGAGCCGCGTTGCCCGGTCACCGTAGGTCTTCATGAGCTCGCCCATCACGGTCGGATACAGGATGCTGACGAATAAACCGGCGAGCGAGAAGAGGGCAGGGTAGTCGGGTACCAGAAACCCTGATATGAGACAGACAAGCGCCCCGACTCCGAACCAGCCTATTGTCCGTATGTAGCCGAAGTATTCGGCCACGTAGGGGCAGAAGAGCCGCCCTGCCGTAAACAGACCGAAAAATAGCGAGAGGTACAGGCCCGCCTGTGCTTCGCTGTAGTGCCGGACAACGACGAGATAGTTTACCAGCCAGTTTCCTATGCCTATCTCCAGCAGTATGCCGACACCGAGCAGGATCGCGAGCATGCGAACCTGTGGCTGCCGAAGCGCGACGCGCAGGCGTTCGTCGCGCTGGTGGTGTACGATGTGGCCATCGGGGCTGCCGGAGTTCTGATCCGGAAACGACACAAAGGCGAAGAGCGCAAGCAACGGCAGGGTCAGCGCGACGGGGGCCACGAAAGCGGCCCGCCAGCCGAACCCGGTCATGGCCATTCTACCTGCGAACGCTCCTGCGATCGTCGAACCGACCCCGAAGAACAGGTGAAGGAGGCTCATGCCGACGGCGGGACGCCGAATGAAGAGTCGGCCGCCAATGCCGTTCAGCCCCATTTCCAGAAAGCCGCCCCCGGTCTGCATCAGCAGTACGATCAGGCTGAACGACACGAAGCCGGCAATGAGCATACTTCCGAACTGCGCGAGCGCAACCAGTGATAGACCCGTCACAAGAACGGGTTTGAGTCCCCGGACAGCCGCGAGTCGACCGGAAGCGTATATGGTCATCATGAAGCCGACGGTGGCAACCGAAAAACTGAGTCCGAAGAGATTGTAGAGAACTCCGAACTCAGCCCGAATCGCGGGAAGCGTTGCCCCACGGACCGCATCGAAGGTGCCGAAGAGGACCATGGTGGCAAACGCTGTGGGAACGAGGAGCGCGCGGCGTCTGCGGTTTATGCGTTGTACGTTCCCGCTGATACCGCGCCTCCGCTGCCGGTCCAGTTGGTGTGGAAGTACTCCCCGCGAGGCTTGTCGGTCCGTTCATACGTGTGTGCACCGAAGTAGTCACGCTGTGCCTGCAGCATGTTCGCCGGAAGGCGCTGTGTCCGGTAGCCGTCAAAGAAGCTCAGCGCGGCACCAAGCGCCGGCACCGGTACTCCGGCACCGATTGCGCGCGTAACCGCACGTCGCCATGCGGGAACCGAGTCCCTGGTAGCGGCCGCGAAGACCGGTGCCAGTAACAGGTTCTGCAGCTCGGGGTTCTTGTCATAGGCCTCAGTTATGTCGCCAAGGAATGCACTGCGGATAATGCAACCACCGCGCCACATGCCGGCAACAGCACCGAAATCGATAGTCCAGTTGTTCTCCCGGGCCGCTTCGCGGATCAGCATGAATCCCTGCGCATAGCTCGTAATCTTGGCCGCGAAGACGGCAGCTTCGAGATCAGCGAGCATGGCGTCGCGGTCACCGCTGCCGAGGACGGCTGAGTTGTTCTTCGGATCGCCGAGAATCTCTGCAGCTTTTACCCGCTCCTCCTTGAGTGCGCTGAGTGAGCGTGCGAATACCGCTTCGGCTATCAATGTGACGGGAATACCGAGATTGGCTGCGTCGACAACGGTCCACTTCCCGGTGCCTTTCTGACCCGCCGCATCAAGGATTTTTTCCAGGAGCGGTGAGCCGTCCTCATCGACGGTGCGCAGGATATCGGAGGTAATCTCAATGAGGTAGCTCTCGAGTCTGCCCTGATTCCACGCACCAAAAACGTCGGCCATCTCGGTATGAGACATGCCAAGCAGCTCGTGCATGATCTGATACGCCTCGGCGATCAGCTGCATGTCACCGTACTCGATGGCGTTATGAACCATTTTCACGTAGTGACCAGCTCCACCGTCGCCTACCCAGTCACAGCACGGAGTCCCGTCCGAAGCCCGGGCCGCAATCGCCTGGAAGATCGGCTTGACTGCAGGCCACGCCTGTGACGTGCCGCCTGGCATGATGCTCGGACCGGTGCGGGCGCCTTCTTCTCCGCCGGAGACGCCTGTACCGATGAAGAGAAGACCGTGCTCCTCAAGTTTCTTCACCCGACGTTCGGTGTCGGGATAGTGACTGTTACCACCGTCGATAATGATGTCACCCTTATCCAGAAGAGGTATGAGTTGCTCAATATAACTGTCGACGACCGGTCCGGCCTTGACCATGAGCATAACCCGTCGAGGACTCGCAAGCATTCCTGTGAGGTCTTCGAGCGTTTCGGCCCCGACTACTGACGTGCCCTTTGCGGGTCCTGCCAGAAAATCTTCCATCTTTGCAGTCGTTCGATTATGCACGGCGACCGTATATCCGTTGTCATTCATGTTCAGAACAAGATTCTGTCCCATGACGGCAAGGCCGATCAGTCCGATATCTGCTTTCTTATCCATGGTAATCCATCCTTCTTCAAAGTATGCGGCCTCAGCCGCGGTCTGCTTCCCACAAACCCAAGCCGGGCTGTGACACGTAAAAGATCTCTTCGCCGTCGACCTGATTCCAGCCGTCGGTCAGCTCTGGAATCCTGAACCGTTCTGCGAGCGCCTCGGGAGAGGCGTATGAGTAGCCTACCGACTCAATCTCGTCCTTCGCAAGTCCGGCTGGACCCCATGTGACCGAAAACCTTCCATCGCTTGACCCATGGATGAGATGCGCAGCCGCACTCAGCTGATTTCCGAGCTCACCCTTGCGTGCAACCGCGTCGAGTACGGCCTCTGTTCCGCAGTACCCGTACTTCCTGATCAGCCTGTCGATTTCCGAATCTTCACCGAAAACCCCGACCCCCGGTGCGTAAATGTACAGGGATCCGCCGTTCGCGATAGCCTTTCGCGTGCGGTAAATGGCTTTGTTTCCTACCCAGGTTGAATGGTATGTCTCCGGGTCGAGCGAAACGACAACCGTTTCTGGCGCTCGATCGAGTCTGACAACATTGTAGGTCCGGGCAAGCCGGGACGCCTCGTAGAAGCACTCGGTTCCGGTTCCGGCGAACAGTCCCGTTATGACCGGGTGCCCGTCGTTGCCGGGCGCTACGACGGTCAGAATGTACACAATGTTCATTTCTCCGGTGAACTCGTTCGCGGCACGGTCAAGTACCCGGCGAACCGGTGTGTCTGCGAGACCCATAATGCGCTCCATTCCATAGACCGCACCGAGATAGTGGCTCTTATCGATGGCCTCTGCGCCACCGGTTCCGACAAAAAGGTTTTTCGAGTGGTTGGCCATACCGATGACTTCATGCGGAACAACCTGCCCTATGCTCAGGACAAGATCGTGCTCGCGCGCGGCGACCCGTTTTGAGATCTGAGCAGGCCACTCGAAAGACAGTTTTCCCTCACTCTGTTCCTCGATGAACGAGGGTTCTATCGTGCCGAGGGTCACGACATCCTTTCGAAAGTCGTGAGGCCGAAAGAGAGACTCCGGAATATCAGGATACATGCGCCTGATCTCCCGGCTGCTCATCGGCACGTGGGTACCGACGGCGGGAAGAACGTCGGTCAGCCTTTGGCCGAGGTGGCGGTACACTTCGGCAAGCACCTCGCCCGATCCGCTGTGAAGACGTGTTATATCGGGTGGCACCGCCATAACCCGGTCAAGTTCGTATCCGTCGGATTCAAGTTTCGAAAAAAGCACTCCGAGATGCTCGGCTAAGTCCTGTGCCTGCAGGCCTCCATCTTTCGGAGGATTATGAACCTGTAAATATGTCATGTCATTTGACCTCTGTCTGCATTGTGGTAGTCTTGATAGCACCCTCGGTGTGCAGGGTCAAGTGAAGAATTATCGGTTTGACAGCGACTGCGACTCGGAATAGGGTCTGAACTGTCAATAATACACGATTACACAATAAAGGATGGACAGCAATGTCATATGTTGAACAGATGTTTTCTCTGCCGGATACGTCCGCAGTGGTGACCGGCGGGGCAGGGGTCCTGCCCGGTGTTATGGCTCGGGCGCTGGTGAATGCCGGTGCGACCGTTACGCTCTGGGGGCGGGGCACGAGTCATCCCGTCGCCGAGGCGGTTGAAGCCCTGAAGAAAGAAACCGGCATCAACGATCGTATCTTCGGTGTGACCGTTGATACCTCCGACGAGGATGCTGTCAGCGCGGCCTTCGAAGAAACCTGCATTCATGCCCCTGTACCCAATCTCCTTGTCAATGGAGTCGGCGGGAACAAGGGAAAGGGCGACTTCACCGACATCGACGTTGAATTGTTCCGTCAGATAGTCGACATGAATCTCGTCGGTGGTCTTGTCGTGCCGACCAAGATCTTTGCGTCCAAGTGGCAGCAGGAGAAGATGGCCGGGTCCATTATCAACCTGGCTTCCATGAGCAGCTACCTGCCGTTAAGCGGCGTGTGGGCGTACAACGCCGCGAAGTCAGCGGTCATGAATCTGACGGTTGCTACTGCCCGTGCGTTCGCCGAACATCGAATTCGTGTAAACGGCATCGCCCCCGGGTTCTTTATAGGCCACCAGAACAGGGCCCTGCTGATCAAGAATGATGAAACCGGCGAGCTTACCGACCGCGGCCAGCAGGTCATAGACCATACACCGTTTGGTCGTTTCGGGAATTTTTCTGACATGGAAGGTGCAACGGTATTTCTCGCCTCGGAACAGGCTTCGGGTTTCATAACCGGGGTAACGATTCCTGTTGACGGCGGATATCTGACCCACAATATCTGATTCAGAACAGGAGTATGAATATGAGTGAGTTTCTTTCACGAGACTTCCTGCTTGAGACGGATATTGCGCGGAAATTGTATTTCGAGTACGCAGAACCGCAGCCAATTCTCGACTACCACTGTCATCTGTCTCCTGAAGACATAGCGCAGGACCGGCAGTTCAGGACTATCACAGAAATCTGGCTTGCCGGAGATCACTACAAGTGGCGGGCAATGCGCTCCAATGGGGTCGCCGAGCGCTTCATAACCGGCGACGCGACCGATCGTGAGAAGTTTCAGGCCTTTGCCGAGACGGTTCCGTACTGCATCGGCAATCCTCTGTATCAGTGGACACATCTGGAACTGAAGCGCCCCTTCGGAATTGACGATCTGCGTCTCGACGGAAAGACCGCCGAAACGGTCTGGGAGCGCACAAACGAAAAGCTTGCTGAACCGGCGTTTTCGGTGCGAGGTATTCTGAAGCAGATGAACGTCAAGGTTGTCTGTACTACCGACGATCCGGCCGACGATCTTGCCGCCCATAAAAGCATTGCAGCCGACACGGATTGCCAGGTGCAGGTGTTCCCCGCATTTCGACCCGATAAACTCTTCGTCACTCACGACGCAGCGGCATTCAACGCCTACATTGATCGACTTGGCGAGGCTGCGGGCCGTGAGATCGGAAGCCTTCAGGATCTCTACGACGGTATCGACAACCGTATGAGCTATTTTCACGAGCTCGGCGGACGAATCGCCGACCACGGGCTCGCGGGTCCCGTTCACGCAGAGTTTACCGATGATGAGGCCAGACGACTTTTCGCCGCGCTTCGCGGTGGGGCCGCGCTTGACTCTGAGTCCGGAGCGAAACTGCAGACTGCAATCATGCTGGAACTGAATCGCGGTTATCACGATCGTGGATGGACGTCTCAGTATCATTTCGGGGCGATGCGGAACAACAACCGTCGCATGTTCGAGAAGCTCGGCCCGGATACCGGCTACGACTCGATGGATGACACGCCTATGGCGCGTGTGCTTGCCGCCATGTTGAGCGCCATTGAAGCGCACAGCGGGCTTCCGAAAACGATTCTTTACACCAACAATCCGATCTTTAACGAAATGATGGCTACCATGACGGGTAATTTCCAGGATGGAGAAATCCCGGGAAAGATGCAGTTTGGTTCGGGATGGTGGTTTAACGACCAGAGGGACGGAATGGAGCGCCAGATGACCGCTCTGGCGAACATGGGGCTGCTTCGAAGGTTTGTCGGGATGCTCACCGACTCCCGAAGTTTTCTGAGTTTTCCGCGTCACGAGTATTTTCGAAGAATTCTCTGTAATTTGCTCGGAAATTGGGTACAATCAGGGGAGGTTCCGGATGATGTCGAACTGCTCGGCAGCATGGTCCGGGAGATCTGCTGGGAGAATGCTCGGGACTATTTCAAGCTTCCAATAAAGGGGTAGATAAACATGCGAGACATAATTCAGGTTGCCGTTCGAAACAAGCTGCTCGACCAGTCGCAGGAGTCACTCGACCAGGCCGCTGCGAGTGCCCGTGAGCCTCTGTACACTGCGGGCAAGGCGGGAATTTATCGGACGTCCTGCCGATTCCGCGACAGTGTTCTGTATCTCGTGGGTCGTACTGAAACAGATAGAGTGATGCTGGCGCTGTCAAAGACTCAGTTCCGCTCTGCCTTCCCGGGTAAACCTCAGCGCATGCAGGGCGTGTGGGCTCTGGAGATTCCCATGACCTTTCCGAACGCGAAAAAGCTTTGGGACATGTTCCCGTTTACGCGTCCGGTTACAACGAAATCGTCGCTTCCCGGCATCGGTTTTGGCGATCGGCTCGGTATTACGACGGCTGCACATATACGGGTCGCAAAACAGTACAAGCTCTTTCCGGTTCTTGCCCAGCAGAGTGTACGTGAGCTGTCTGCTCTAGGTCGGAGCTATCAGCAGACGGTCGCGGATGCGGCGTTTGCGGTCTTTCAGGAAGGCTATCAGGATGGCTACGGAGCCGACGCCGATCACATGCGCTCCATGCGTGATGTGCGCGACTTCGCAAAGGCCGAACCGTCCATGATGACGCTTGATATCAGCGATTTCGTCCGTGGCGATATGGACTCGCTTGACAATCGCTCCCTGCAGGAAGCATTCCGGAAGCTGCCCAAAAAGGAACAGTCGCGGATCAGGCGTACGTACTCGGGCAAGTCCTTCAATCTCTCTGGAACCTCGATACGGTTCCGTCCGGGTGACGCGGAGCGCTGCGCGGTCATGTACCACAGCGGAATAGAGTTTGCTGCGAAGGCTTCAGCGTACCTGCACAAGATCCGGGGCGAAGACTGTACCATCGAGTTTACGGTGGACGAAATCCCTGTCGACACCGAACTCGTTGATCACTTCTACATAGCCTCAGAGCTCGAGGCCCGCGACATACCTTTCTACAGTCTTGCCTTCCGTTTTCCGGGCGCAATGCAGAAGGGAATCGACTACAAGGGAGATCTCCGGGCCTTCCGGAGCACCTTCGAAGGTTTTGCCGCTGTCGCCGCTTCGGTGTCTCCCCACCGCGTCGGTATACATTCGGGGAGCGACAAGTTCTCGCTGTATCCCTGGATAGGTAAGCTCTCGAGAGGCTCCTATCATCTCAAGACTTCGGGTACGAGCTGGCTCGTCGCGGTCGAGACAATAGCCGACATCAGCCCTGATCTGTACCGCCGTATCCACGAAAAGGCCATGGAGGAGTTTCCGAAAGCGCTCGCCAGATACGAGATCGACGCGGACATAAACAAGGTACCGGCCCTCGACAAGGTCCGTGACCGTCAGCTCAAGGACCTTCTGTCCAATCCGCACTGGCGACAACTCATGCATATCTCATACGGTGGCATACTTTCGGATGAAGATATCAAAAAGGATATCATGCAGGTGCTCCACAAGAACGAGGATGCGTACTTCGCCGCGATCGCAAAGCACTTTCGTGCTCACATTGACGGCCTCGGGGTTGAGACGCGAAAGGCTGGATGAATCATGGTTCTCCCGTCCGCGTAGCGCTTGACGCGTTGCGCGTGCGGGCCTGTGTGGGGCTGACCGAAGAGGAACGAAAACGTCCTCAGAACCTTCTTTGTACCTGTACGGTAGTTCTGCCGGCGGATTACCGCCCGGAACACGATACGATTAAAAACACGGTCGACTATGGCGAGCTTGCGAGGCGGATCCGCGCCGTGGCGGCAAGGACCGAAGTGAAGCTTCTCGAGCGGCTCGCATGGGACCTCGGTACGGATGTAATAGACGTGTTTCCGGCAGCTGCGACCGTTACCATCAGCCTGACCAAATCCGGTCGAGTCCCCCGCTGTGACGGGGCTCGGGTGGAGGTTACCGTCAGTCGCCAGGACTCCAGCCGTAGACCTCAGTCAACAGCTGACCGAGACCCGCGTTGAGCTTCTTAGCAGTTCCTTTCAGATCTTTCTCTGGATTTTCGTCAGTCGGAAAGTCCGGTTCGTCGAGATGTACGCCATTAGTCATGAAGCTTTCGCTCAAGAGTTTTGCGGCAAGAAACCGGCGGTACTTGTCGACCGCAAAGATCATGGGATTGTCAATCATGCCGATTACTTCCCAGGTCACCTGTTCGGCCTGTGAATAGCGTCCGGCGTCCTTATCCTGGTCAGAAAGCCGCAGGGGAAGTTCCGATTCGATGCGGTCGATATGTGCGTCTAGCCAGTCGAGGTCAAAGAGCCCTGTCGCGCAGTTGAAGAGGATGGCCGTTCCCGCCCTCTCGGTCTGCTCGACGTAACTCTTCGAGACAGCCGGCCCGATATCGCCACAGGTCAGACCCCTGTTCATGTCTTCGATCAGTATCCCGCCTTTTACGTCCACGGGTGTCTTGTAGGCGAACTCGAAGGCCACAGGTCTGCCGGTCAATGCAAAAAACGCAACTGTCACGGGATCAACGGTAAATCCGAGATTATCCACGTTTCCGATATAGGCAAAGCGGAACCCGTCAGAGCGTAGACTCCGGTAGACGGATTTCAGAACCGAGAAGCTCTGACCGTGACCTCCGGGGAGCGCGAGCGTGCGTCCCTGCTCTCCGTACGCGCGGTCGAATATACCGCGAGGCGAACCGTGCTCGGAGTGTGTGTAGGCGCTGATCATGGGCTGTACACCCGTCCTGACCTCAGTTATGTCGACACCGGTTTCTGCTATCAGGTCTTTCAGGAGCGGTGAGTTCCGGTACGCTTCGTATGCGCGCGAAAGCTCTTCGTTGTTGTGAACGCTGCTCATCTGAAACATCGGTGCGTGCCCCGCGGGCAGTGCCGTTCCGGTCGCATCCCGGCTCTCCGATAGAAGCAGCAGGAGATGTCGCATTTTGAGCTCAAGGTAACTGGCCCCTGGCATACCCGTGGAACTGAAAAGAGCGGGGGTCAGTCCCTTCGCCTTGCCGCGGACTGACTCGCCGATCGTGTTCAGCAATGGTTCGTACAGGCGGTACAGCGTCTCGTTGAAACTCCGGTTCTTTGTGTGATCCGCGTAGCTTGTGGCTGAACCGCCGTTGAGAACACCATACGCGACGCGTGGAATCAGATGCAGCCCGATCTCCCGAAGCTGATCGGCTCCGAGGGTGACGGGCCCTGAGACGGGAATATCAAAACGGAGCCGGTCAGGTGCCAGGTTGAGCTCGCCGAGGCGTCCGTAAAGCGCTTCAGCGTCCCCTGTCCAAGTCGGTGCGGATGTGGTATCGACGATACGGTCTCCGTCAACTCCGGGGATGCCACGGGCCTCTCCAGTCTCGCCGATGCTGACCTTCCCGCTGTTGATGCGGTCCAGAAGCGTCAGGCTCAGCTCAACGTCTATCTTCTTTTCTTCCATGTCCCTGCGCAGGGCGTCAGTCATTTTCACGTTCTATGCCTCCATAGACAGGTACGCGGCGTGTGCCGCGCCGATGAGCGATACATCATAGTTGCGAAGGGCGTAGACCGGAACGCGGCGAAGCGCGCTCTGCATGCCCTCGTGTGGATGGCTGAAGTACCCTTCAAGAAATCCGCTGCTCATAATTGCCTCGAGATTACGCGCCGTGACACCTCCGGCCAGAAAGAGACCCGCGTACGGGAGAACGGTAAGCGCGAGTCCGGATACGAAGCGACCGTACATCTTTGCAAACAGCCGCATTGCCCGCGCGGCGTCGGGACTGTCCGATGCATAGCGCGACACCAGGGCCGGATAATCGGCCGGATCCGCCGTACGAAGCTCTTGAGCCGGCCCGTCGCGGAAACCACCATCCGCCATGATGAATGCCGCCGCGTGTTTCAGCCCCTGCCCGCTCACGTAGAGTTCGGCGTCCGGACTGTTGCGTATGGCCGACTCAACGAAATGCTGGAACTGTCGGGTCTCGGCGTCAAAGCCCACGAGGTCCGTATGGCCGCCTTCCGACGGCAGTACCGTCAACGAATCGGGATGTGCTTCGCATACAATAGCGACACCGAGACCCGTCCCGGCAGCCGCCACTGCCTGAACCGATGCCTCATTCCGTCTCGGTCGCGTGCCAAAGCCGCCGGACGCCGGTTCCCATACGGACACGCATTCGCCACCGTCGGACAGGTTCACGAGGGGGAGGGCGTATCCGATTGCGGTAAGATCGTTGATAATCCTGACCCCCGTTTCGAGGCCTTGCGAGAGTTCCCGCTCGTCGATGGACCAGCTCGTATTGGTAAGTTTTACGGTGCCGTCGTGTACCGGTCCGGCGGCACTCACGCATGCTCCTGAGATCGAGCGGAAGTCGCTTTGCTGCAGCAGGGTCTTCCGGGCTTCAGCCATAGTTATGGCAAAGTCCGTAATGGTCTGAGAATCATAACGGGCTCGGGCGACGACGTCGAATGTGCGGTCGGTCTGCTCGACCAGTGCGAAGCTGCAGTTTGTTCCTCCAGCGTCACAGACGAGCCATGAGTGTGCGTGTGTAGTGGCCATGGCGACCATGGTACCGACCTTGCACCAGGGTTCACAACCCTGCCCGGGCGGGTGCGCTTGCGCATCTCATACCCTTCGGTTAGGGTAGTTTCGTGACGGAAAACACCTCCGATACAGCATCTCCGGAGACGGCACGGCTCATTTCTGAAGCGGACTTCGACGGTCTTGTCTGTGCAGTCCTTCTGCGGAGGCTCGGCCTCATAAGCGAAATCTGTTTTGTTCACCCCCAGGATGTCACCGAGAATCTGATCAGTCTGACTCCTGTCGATGTACTCGTAGGGTTTCCCTTTCGCGACGATGTAGGGCTTGTGTTCAACCATGAGCTTGTTGCCGGATTAATGTCGGGTGATCACGAGCGTCATGTAACTGACTCAACCGCTTCGAGTAACGCGTCCGTTATTTTTCAGTATTACCGGGAACGGTTCGACGATGCGGACGCCATTTTGCCTATGGTTCGGGCTGCCGATCAGGCCGGGTCACGAACATATACGATGGATGAAGTGCTGAACCCCTCCGGCTGGACACTACTGACGTTCCTGCTCGATCCACGATCGGGACTCGGCCGCCATGGTGGCCTGCGAATTTCGAACAAGCGACTGATACTTGATCTGGTTGATCATCTGACGGAATCAAGCGATGTTGACGAGGTCCTTACGCTCCCGGACGTTCGCGAGCGACTGGATATATACAAGAGTCACAAAAGTCGCTTTGAGGAACAGATTCACCGATGCAGCACTATCGTTGGTAACGTCCTGTTTATCGACTGGTCCGAGGAACCGACCGTAGCGGCCGGGAACCGCTTCGTTAAGTACGCGCTGTACCCGCAGGTCAACACCAGTCTGCAGTTCTCCTGGGGTTTTGAGCGTCAGACTGCCGTGTTCACGGCGGGAAAGAGCATTTTTAACCGGACCTGTTCGCTGAATGTCGGGGCTTTGATGCTTCAGTACGGGGGCGGAGGCAGCGCTGATTCGGGCTCCTGCCAGGGTACCCCGGAGCGTGCCGGAGAGATCAGGCGTGAACTGATAGAGCGTCTGCTGACCGAGCCTGTCCCTGTCACTGATCTGAAGCGTATACTATAGAAAAGAGGAACACGATGAAACGACAGAATATGATCCTGTATGTGCTTACTATTCTCCTGGTTCTGATGACGCCGGCACTGGCTGCTCAGGTGTCAACTGATGACGTGGATTCGGTCAGCATCGGTGTGATCGTCGGTGAACCGACCGGTCTCAGTATCAAACTATGGCTTTCCGATGTCTCGGCGATTGATATCGCCCTTGCGTGGTCCTTCACCGATAATGGAGCCTTCTACGCGAACGCTGACTATCTGACGCATTTTTTCGACGTGTTCACGACGGCTCCGGATCGCTTGCCCGTGTACGTCGGCGTTGGGGGATCGCTTCGTGTGCAGTCCCAGGCACCGGGCCAGGGTGATCCGGATTCCCGGCTCCGAGCGGCCGTACGCGTTCCTGTGGGGATCAGCTTTCTTCCCGTGGAGCTGCCGCTCGATCTGTTTTTCGAGCTCGCTCCGCATCTCAGGATCTTTCCTGAGACCACCTTCGGGGTCGCGGGGGGAATAGGAGTCCGGTATCGGTTCTGAGCTCACGTTTTACGAAGAACCCACAAAGGATCGTGCACAGTTACCGGTTCAAACCCGAAGGTCCTGCATACGTAGGAAATACAGAGCTCGCTGTAGAACGAGACGTGCGTTTCGTCGTACGTGTACCAGAACCTGAGAAAACGGTTCCAGTCGACTGGATGGAGGCTGCTTCGTACCACGAGCACGCCACCGGGTTTGACGACCCGTGAAAGCGTTATCCAGAAATTCCGCGGATTATTCGCGTGCTCTACGACTTCACAGCAGGTGACTACTGTATAGCTCGTTTCCAGTGCAGCAGGATCAGGGAAAAAAACCGGATCATAGTTGATGATTCTGTGTCCCCGTTGTACAGCGATTTGGCCGAGTACAGGGGCGTATCCGCAGCCGTAATCGAGCAGATCAAAGGGTACACTCCCGGCTGCGTTCTCGGCTGTGTCGAGAACCTCAGCCAGCATTTCCACATAGCCCGTCTGATCAAGACTGTTGTTATGCGACAGATAGCGGTCGCGTTCCGCTTCGGGACTGATGTGATCCGCTGCAGGCACGGATACCAGATCGCAGTGACCGCACCAGTGATAGTGCCTGTTCATGCGTTTCTGGTACCGGGATGTCCCCGTCCTGCTCCCGCAGAGCGGGCATGCTGTTGAAGTCTGATCCATCTGGTTGCCCACCCCTTCCCCGGATAGTAGTATCTGGAGATCACATTCTCCAGCTACAAGGTGGAAAGGTCTATGGATCACGAAACGAGAACTCAACGCTACATTGATTTGCTGCTCACCGCACTTGATCTCGAACCAGGCAACAGACTGGCAATACGCTCCGAGCCCGCTCATGGGGATTTTGTGCTCGCCGTCGTTCAGCGGGCGTATCAGGCAGGTGCGGCCTACGTGCACGTCATGGCAAACGATCCGCGGATACACAAAGCCAGGGTTGAGTACGCTACATCGGATTCGCTGTCCTACGTTCCCGATTTTCTTCGCGATGAGTACGTGAGCTTTACCGATGGTAACTGGTGTCTGCTGTCCCTGGTAGGTCCCGAATATCCGGATCTCCTTGAAAAGATTGACTCCGGCCGGAACGCCATAGTCGGTAAGGCTCAGGCAGAAGCTCTCAAGCCCTTCCGCGAAGCCTTGCAGAGCGACCGCTTTGCCTGGTGTGTTGCGGCGATTCCTACCGAAGGTTGGGCTGGGAAAATTTTCGGTAGCGGGTCAGGGCTCGATTCAGTGGAAAAGCTTTGGGACATCATGGTGCCGATTCTACGGCTCGATTCCGATGACCCCGGGTCGGCGTGGAAGCAGCACGCAGCGCTGCTGCAGACCAGGGCCCGGCTGCTTACCGACCGCTCAATACGGGAGTTGCACTTTCAGAGCGCTTCGACCGATCTGAGGGTATCGCTGCTTGAACAGAGCGTCTGGGTCGGAGGTGGTGCACGAAAGCCTTCGGGGCGCCCGTTTCTGCCGAATGTACCGACTGAAGAAGTGTTTACGACACCCCGTAAAAACGGTACACAAGGCCGTGCAGCCATTACCCGGCCTGTTATGGTCCTCGGCCGCATCGTAAGCGGTGCGTGGTTCGAGTTCGTCGACGGGAGGGTGGATGCATTCGGCGCGGAGCAGGGAACCGATACCCTGGAGAAGTACTTCGAAATCGACCCGAACGCGCGGTATCTCGGCGAAATCGCACTCGTCGATGCGAGCAGTCCCGTGTTCGAGTCGGGTACGGTGTTTTACAACATCCTCTACGATGAAAACGCCGCGTGCCACATGGCGCTCGGTTCGAGCTATCCAACCTGTGTGCGCGGTGGAGTCGACCTGTCGGCAGAAGACTACGAGAAGCTCGGAGCCAACCGGTCGACGCTGCACACCGATTTTATGATAGGCAGTACAGACCTCAACGTCGACGCAAAGACCTATGACGACGGATCGTTTCCGGTCATGCGGGACGGCAGGTTCGTCATCTGATATGTCAGTTCACCCCGATCGACTCGTTTTTCACGCCAAAGGTGAGCCTCGCCGGAATGCGCGGTACGTCCTGTACTGGATGCAATCTGCCCAGCGTCCATGGGACAACGCAGCCCTTGATTATGCCGTCACTCGGGCAAACGAGCTCGGTCTGCCGCTACTCGTGGTCTTTGGCCTCATGAGCGATTATCCGGAGGCGAATGTCCGTCATTACCGCTTCATGCTCGAAGGGCTTTCGCAGACGGCCTCACATCTGAAACGGCATGGCATAGGCTTTCGTCTGCGAAGCGGAAGCCCTCCGGCCGTAGCTGCCGCCTTCGCTGCTTACGCCGCACTCGTGGTAAGCGATGGCGCGTACCTCAGGCACACCAGGGCGTGGCGCGAACAGCTCGCCCGGGATGCCGGGTGCCCGGTGGTAGAGGTTGATAGCGAGCTCGTCGTGCCGGTGCGACGTGCGTCCGACAAACGTGAGTTCGCCGCACGCACGATACGACCGAAGCTGCACCGACAGGTCGACGAGTTTCTTCAGGAGCAGCCTCAGCCGACTATTACTGTCGCGTGGAACGAACAGACCGATCTGGAAGCAGACGCCAGCCTGTATCGGCGCGACTCAAAGCCGAACGACCATGTTACCGAAGCCGACCTTGCTGATGTACAGGCCCTCTGTGCACGTCTGCCGCTGGACACATCGGTGCACGAGGTCAGCAGGCTCTTCTCCGGAGGTCCGGAGCACGCCCGGTCGCGGTTTGAAGCATTCCTCGACGACCGCTTCGTTCATTACAGTGACCACCGGAACCAGCCACACACCGACGACTCGAGCGGCATGAGCATGCATCTTCAGTTCGGGCAGGTGTCACCCCTGCGACTGCTGCTGGAAGCAAAGAAGCATCTGGACAGTTGTGGAGGCTCACTGAAGGAGCAGTATGAGGATTTCTTCGAAGAGCTTCTCGTGCGACGCGAACTTGCCTATAACTACTGCTTCTATGAACCGAACTACGATTCCTACGACGCATTGCCGGGCTGGGCGAAGCAGACGCTGTCGGCACACGCTCACGATGAACGAAAACCCCTGTACAGTCTCGAAGAACTTCGGGCTTCGCAGACCGAAGACGAGTACTGGAACGCGGCAAATACCGAGATGCGGGAAACTGGATACATGCACAATTACATGCGCATGTACTGGGGTAAACAGATCATTCTGTGGTCACCGACGCCTGAAGAAGCGTTCTCGCGGGTTCTGTACCTGAACAACAGGTTTTTTCTCGACGGTCGAAATCCTGCGAGTTATGCCAACTGCGCCTGGATTTTCGGTCTCCACGATCGTCCCTGGACTGAACGCGAGGTTTTCGGCAAGGTGCGCATCATGGTTCCGGCGGGACTGAAGCGCAAGTGCAACATGCCCGCCTACCTCGAAAAGGTCGACAGGCTTTCGCGTTTCATTCACGAGACTTCCGCGTAGATCGTGTGCCCGGTCGATCAGGCAAGGGCGCCCATAGGATCCCAGGGTGGGAGTACGACAGGGTCCTGCTCTGAGATGGAGCAGATCTCCGGATCGAGCAGACGTCTGTGGACAGCGATCTCGTAGACGTGCTCACTGAACCACCCGTCGCTCATGAGCAGGTAGCCCTTGTCGCCGCCTTTATCACCCCAGCTGTTTTCGACTCTCCACCTGACAGGCTTTCCGTGCCCGTCCAGATCCACCCCGGTAAAGAGCATTGCGTGCGTCATCTTACCGTGACCGTAGGTCAGTCGCAGTGACTTCGTGAACTCCGCGTAGTCGCTCGCCCGGAGAGACTCATCGAAGAGATCAAGATCGAGAATACCGAGTTCCCGGTGTATCGCCTTTCCGACATCGCACCCGAACCAGACGGCCTGCCCTGAAACGATGCTGTCGATTGCCGCCTGTTTGAGTACATCAATATCAAGATTGATATACGTGACGGGTCGACTGCCGTCCATGTTACCGAGGTATTCTACCGTGTACGCCCTGCCGAGGGGTTTATCCGGAGACGGGGCGTTGATCAGACACACGAACTCATCGAGATCCTGCTTACAGTGCCGCTGAAAGAAATCCAGAGGCGTGATGGTGCCATCCCTGCGGAAACTCCCCTTCGCGTCGCGCCATTCCCACACAAAGGTACGCGGCGGTACGCCAAGGTGGGTAGCAAGGATGCGATAGACATCGCCGACGGCCTCGTCTCTGATCGTCCCTGTCCTTTCGGTCGGCTCGTTCATGACTATGCTTTCGCGGAGCCGCGCAGCGGCGAGGCGGAGTCGCTCGGCCAGCTGCTCATTCATGCTCCGTGTCCTTCCGGAATGCCAGGTTTCGGGCATGACATCTTTCGGAACAATGCCGTACTTGTTCACCAGTGCGACGAACATGTCCCATTGCCCTGCATCGGGTGCGGGTTCGGCGAGGAGCCACGACACCAGACGCCCGTCCGCAGGTTCTTCAGCCGTATCGGCTATATTGGAGAGGAAGTAATTCGCCTTCTCGAGCTTGTCATAGAACATCAGAAAGGTCTGTGACAGCTCGAACTGGTCAAGCCCCAGGCTTTCCCGTACTTCCAGACGCAGGAGATTAAGGCCGGCAAAGAGCCAGCAGCGACCGCTCTGTTTCTGATTTGTCGCGCCCGGTGTGCGGATCACGTGACTGAAGGTGTGATGACGGGTGTTCGCGACGCGTCTGTCGGTAGCCGCGGCCAGGTATCCGGCGTTTGTCACCGCGTTCATCGCGATTCTGTTCTCGGGACGCTCGAAGAACTGTGTTTCAAGCGTAACAATCCGTTCACTGCTGAGAGGCGTTCGTTCTGTCTGCATTCGCGGTGTCCTTCCCCTTCGGCCCATTGTTCCTTTGGCCGATAGTATACCGACGGAACGTGCCACGCAGTCTCGTTCGTGTCAACGCGGTGTCTTGACACAATACTCGTTCTGTTGCTACTTTCCTCGGACACTTTGGACGCCTCTATAGCTCAGCTGGTAGAGCACCACCATGGTAAGGTGGGGGTCATCGGTTCAAGTCCGATTGGAGGCTCGTGTTGACCCCATCGCATCTCGCCTATATAGTGGGAGAGACTTGCCGTTGGGGCAATTCTGTCGCGAAGGCCAGTAGCTCCAATTGGTAGAGCGTCGGTCTCCAAAACCGAATGTTGTAGGTTCGAATCCTACCTGGCCTGTTCCTATTGTAAGGGGATATAGAATGAAAAGGATCGTCCAGTTTTTCAAGGACAGTTACGCAGAGCTTAAGAGGGTTGTGTGGCCTACGCGGGAGCAGGTAATCAGTTCTACACAGGTCGTGCTGGTGAGTCTCGTGCTTTTTGGTATCGCACTTGGTGCTCTTGATCTGATTTTCACGCAGGCGATTCTCTTTCTATTTTAGTCTATTTCCATTAATGGAGTAGATTTTGGACCGACTCACTCGTAGACGAGTACAGGCAGCGAATAATGGCGAAAGCATGGTACGTTCTTCACACCTATTCGGGGTATGAAAACAAGATCGAAAAAACACTGCGCATTCTCAATGACGATGGTGAGCTTGGCGAAAGCCTTCACGACGTGAAGGTGCCCTCTGAGGAAGTTGTTGAAGTCAAAGACGGCAAAAGGAAAGTGAGTACCAAGAAGTTTCTTCCTGGTTACATTCTGCTCGAAATGGATCTGCCGGATCTTGGTTGGAAGACCGTCTGTTCGCGGATTAAAAAAATACAGGGTGTTACCGGTTTTGTCGGGGCATCAGCAAGCGGGAAGCCGCAGCCCATTTCGCAGGAGGAAGCGCGGCGCATCCTTCAGAAAAGCGGTGAAATCGAGGGCGACAAGAACCTTAAGCCGAAAGACAGTTTTATCGTCGGCGAGGGTGTGCGAATCGTCGAGGGTCCTTTCGATTCGTTTACGGGCACGGTTGAAGAAGTGAACCTTGAAAAAGGCAAGTTGCGCGTCATGGTCGGCATTTTTGGCCGTTCGACGCCGGTAGAAGTTGATTTTCTGCAAGTTGAAAAAGTATAGGTAGTCGGATGACCGGTCTTCGGACCGGTCTGAGCGTCTGGGAGCGTGCCGCAGCGAAATCTGACGGTGCGCGTATGAACCACGCAAAGGAGAAAGAATATGGCCAAAAAAAAGGTCAGTGCGCTTGTTAAGCTGCAGGTACCGGCCGGTAAAGCGACGCCGGCACCTCCGGTAGGGCCTGCACTTGGACCTCACGGTGTGAGTGCTCCACAGTTTGTGCAGCAGTTCAATGATGCAACCAAGAACCTCGAGCCGGGACTGGTTATTCCCGTCGTCATTACGATCTATCAGGATCGAAGTTTTTCGTTTATCACGAAGACTCCCCCGGCAGCTGTGCTGATTCGTCGGGCTGTCGGTCTGGATAAGGGATCAGGGGAGCCGAACAAGAAGAAGGTTGGTACGCTCTCGCAGGAAAAGCTTCGCGAGATCGCCGAAACCAAGCTTCCTGATCTGAACGCGAACGATGTTGCCGCTGCAATGAATATAGTCGCCGGTACTGCCAGGAGTATGGGTGTGAATGTGGAGGCGGCATCATGAAGCGTGGAAAGCGATATCTGGAAGCCGTAAAATCGGTGGACAAGACAAAAAACTATGAAACCGCCGAAGCCGTCGATCTGGTGAAGAAGCTTGCAAAGGCCAAGTTCGACGAGACAATCGAGCTCTCAATGAACCTGAACCTCAAGAAGAGTTCAACGGTCCGTGATACGCTCGTTCTGCCTCACCAGTTCCGCGGAGACAAGAAGATTCTGGTTTTCGCCAAGGGTGACAAAGCGGATGAAGCACGGGCGGCAGGCGCGACCCATGTTGGAGACTCTGATCTTATCGACAAGATCCGGGACGGTTGGATGGACTTCGACGTTGCGGTTGCGACACCTGACATGATGAAAGACGTCGGAAGGCTCGGGCCAATTCTTGGTCGCAGGGGCCTTATGCCGAACCCGAAGACCCAGACGGTTACGTTTGATATCAAAGAAGCTATCGGAGAACTGAACAAGGGTCGCGTAGAGTTCAGGAGCGATAAAACCGGCGTGATTCATCTTCCGGTTGGTAAGGTGAGTATGGACAGCGCTCAGATTCATGAGAATATCGCGGCTGTGGTCGGCGAGGTGACGAAGCGTCGTCCTGCTGACACGAAAGGTGACTTTGTTCAGTCCATAGCCATCAGTTCGACCATGGGACCGGGTGTGAAGATCGCCTCTGGCCCGGATGTAGGAGCACGAAATGCCTGAAGGATATACGACCAAAGTAAATGAGCAGAAGCAGGCTGCGGTACAGGCGGTAAAAGAGCGGTTTGCCGGTGTCAACGACTACGTCTTCACGAATTACCGTGGGTTAACCGTTGAGCAGATCACTGCAATCCGACGTGCCCTCCATGAGCAGGATGCGGACTTTCGCGTCATCAAGAACAGAACGGCGAAAATCGCGTTCAGTGAGCTTGAGTACCCGGACGTTTCGGAGTTACTCGTCGGACCGACTGCAGTCGCGCTCGCGCGTGGCGAGTCCGGCTCGGTTGTCAAGAGGCTCATCGATTTCGCGAAAGAAATGCCGGTTGAGCTCAAAGGTGGACTCATAGGCGGAGCCGTGTTCTCCCTCGAACAGGTGGAGGCATACAGCAGGCTGCCATCGAGAGACGAACTGATCGCCAAGCTCATGAGCGCAATGAACGGCACTGCACAGAATCTTGTGTTCGTGCTCAATGCAATTCCGCAGAAACTTGTCCGCACACTGCAGGCAGTGAAAGAGAAGAAAGAGTCCGAAGGCTGATCTCACTGGTCTCGGAATAACACATCACATCACCGGCGTTAGTCTTCACAGTGGGTTGTCTGCTATCGCCGGTACACATAAGGAGAAGGTAATATGGCAGCACCGACGAAAGAAGACATTCTGGAAGCCATCGCAAACATGACCGTGCTCGAGGTAAGCGAGCTCGTGTCTGCAATGGAAGAGAAGTTTGGTGTAACAGCGGCGGCCCCTGTGGCAGTTGCGGCAGCGGGAGCTGGCGCGGCGGATGCAGGTGGTGCAGAAGCTGAGGAGCAGACTGAGTTCAACGTAATTCTCAAGGGCATTGCTGACGGACAGAAAATCCCCGTCATCAAGGAAGTCCGTGCAATTACGGGTCTTGGTCTCAAGGAGGCGAAGGAGCTCGTTGAAGCCGGAGGAAAGGCGGTCAAGGAAGGAGTCGACAAGGCAGAGGCGGCATCGCTCAAGGAGAAGCTTGAGGCAGCCGGCGGCGTTGTTGAGGTCCAGTAAACCTCTTTTTGCGACAGCTATCAGCTTCGATTTCTCACCGTATCGTTACGGTTCCCCATCGCGCATTGATTCATCAATGCGCGAGCCGGGGTTCCTGTGCGTTACGGTTTCTCTTTCTCTTAACAGGTTACTGAATCCCGGGAGGGTATTATATGTTTGATCGTCGAAACTCGATCACCCGTACACAGGTTGGCACTGCAAAAGACATAGTGATGGAGCTTCCTGACCTTGTCGATGTGCAACTGGCCAGTTATGAGCGATTTCTTCAGAGAAAACGGATGCTTGCTGGTGAACCGATAAACGAGCAGGGTCTGGAAGAAGTTTTTCAGGCGATTTTCCCGATCGAGAGCCAGGCGGGTGATATGCGGCTCGAATATGATCACTACACCCTCGACGAAGAGAATATCAAGCTCTCAGAGCAGGAATGCAAACTGAAGGGGCATACCTACGCAGTGCCCATCAAGGCTCGCATTAACCTTATGTTCAATGAGACGGGTGAAATCCGTCAGAAAGACATTTACATGGGCGATTTGCCGCTTATGACCGATCGCGGGACCTTCATCGTCAATGGCGCTGAGCGTGTCGTGGTCAGTCAGATTCACAGGTCTCCCGGCGTCATTTTCAGTCATGAAAAAGGTGTCTACAGTTCGCGAATCATTCCGTATCGCGGGTCGTGGCTGGAGTTTGAGATAGATCAGAAAAAAGAGCTGATCTACGCAAAAGTGGACCGGAAGAAGCGAATTCTCGGCACGCTCTTTTTGCGGGCTCTCGGGTTTGAAACACGGGAGAAGATCATCGATCTGTTCTACCAGCGAGCAACACTTGCCGTTGGTGACAGTCAGGATCATAAAGAGGCGCTCGTCGGCGAAGTTTTCGCGCGGGCTGTCTGGATCAAGGACGAAAACGGCAGCGACCGTAAGCTCTATCGCGCCGGAGACAAGATACATCCCCACGACGTCGACGAACTGATTCACAGTAGTATCTCTGAAGTTGAAGTTATCGACTTTTCGAGCAATGAGAGTCTCCACTCACAGATACTCCTGAACTGTTTTGAACGCGAAGAGAGCAAGTTCACCCGCGACGACGCCGGCCTTGACGAGCCGACCAAAGAGGACGCTCTGACCGCCGTGTACGCGGTGATTATGCCCGGCGAGCCGATTACGCTCGAAAGCGCGGAAAAAGATTTCAACTCCATGTTCTTTACTGCACGGCGCTACGATCTCGGTCGGGTCGGACGGTACAAACTGAACAAGAAGTTCGACTATGCGAAGGGTCCTGAAGACCACGTCCTTACCCGCGATGACATCGTGAATACCATGCGTTTTCTGATCAAGGTCTATATCGGTGAGTCGAATGTCGACGACATTGACCATCTCGGTAACAGGCGTGTCAGAAGTGTCGGCGAACTGCTCGCGAACTCGCTCAAGACTGCCTTCAGTCGTATGGAGCGTATTGCGAAAGAGCGTATGAGTCTCAAGGAGACCGATACAATCAAGCCTCAGGATCTTATCTCGATTAAACCCGTCGTGGCGGCCATCAAAGAGTTCTTTGGGTCTTCGCAGCTGAGTCAGTTCATGGACCAGGTCAACCCCTTGAGTGAGTTGACCCACAAGCGACGCCTCAATGCGCTTGGGCCTGGGGGCTTGAGTCGCGACCGGGCAGGGTTCGAGGTTCGTGACGTACACTACACTCATTACGGTCGCATGTGTCCGATTGAGACCCCTGAAGGGCCCAATATCGGGCTTATCGTGAGTCTCGCCAACTATACCCGTGTAAACGATTATGGCTTCCTGGAAACACCGTATCGGCGCGTAAAGGACGGGGTCGCGAGCCGGGATATCGAGTATCTCTCCGCAATGGATGAGGAGAAGTACTTCATCGCTCAGGCGAATGCGCCGATCGACGACAAGGGTAAATTCCAGACGGAAATGATCTCTGTTCGCCGGAACGGTGACTACACGACCAAGCCGCCGGCTGACATCGACTACATGGACGTTTCGCCGAAGCAGATCATTTCGGTGAGTGCTTCGCTCATTCCCTTTCTTGAACACGATGATGCGAACCGTGCCCTGATGGGCAGTAACATGCAGCGCCAGGCGGTTCCTCTGGTATTCCCTGAGCCGCCTCGCGTCGGAACCGGCATGGAAGCGAAGACCGCGTACGATTCTGGTGTTCTTCAGAAAGCCCGGCGTGCCGGGACCGTGGAGTACGTTTCGGCGACAAAAGTGGTCGTCAAGCCCGACGGCGCAAAGAACAAAGACGATCGCGACGTGTACGAAATGATCAAATACCAGCGGACTAATCAGGACACCTGCTACAATCAGAAGCCGGTAGCCATGAAGGGACAGAAGCTGAAAGCAGGCGATATAGTTGCCGACGGTCCTGCAACGTTCAAGGGAGAACTCGCGCTCGGTCGTAATATTCTGATGGGCTTTGTCCCGTGGAACGGTTACAACTTCGAAGACGCGATCCTCATAAGCGAGCGGGTGGTCAAGCAAGACGTCTTCACCAGCGTTCACATTAAAGAGTTCACCATCGACGTTCGGGAAACGAAACTCGGGCCCGAGAAGCTCACCCGGGATATACCGAACACCAGTGAAAAGACGCTCGATCAGCTCGACGAGGACGGAATCGTCCGGGTCGGGGCGAAGGTCGGGAGCGGGTATATCCTGGTCGGTAAGGTCACCCCAAAAAGCGAGACTGAGACGACGCCTGAATTCAAGCTGTTGAACTCCATTTTTGGAGAGAAAGCCAAAGAGGTTCGAGACACAAGTCTTCGGATCCCGCATGGTGTGGACGGAACCGTCATTGATGTGCAGCGACTGAGACGCAGCGACGGAGATGATCTGCCGCCCGGTGTTGACGAAGTTGTCAAGGTTCTCGTGGCGACCAAGCGCAAGCTGCAGGAAGGCGACAAAATGGCCGGGCGGCACGGCAACAAGGGTGTTATTGCCCGTGTCCTCCCCGAAGAAGACATGCCGTACCTTGACGATGGAACGTCTCTCGATCTCTGTCTGAATCCTCTCGGCGTACCGAGTCGAATGAACCTCGGGCAGATCCTGGAGACAGAACTCGGAATGGCCGCTCACGTGCTCGATGAATGGTACTCGACACCCGTGTTCGAGAGCGCCACAAACGAGCAGATCGCCGAAAAGCTGAAGGCCGCAGGTCTTGACAGCACCTCGAAGGTGACTCTGCACGATGGTGCCACCGGGGAGCCGTTTGAGAACCCTGTCATGGTCGGGATGATGTACCTGCTTAAACTGCACCACCTTGTCGACGACAAGATGCACGCTCGTTCAACAGGACCATATTCGCTGGTAACACAGCAGCCACTCGGCGGAAAAGCGCAGTTCGGTGGACAGCGACTCGGCGAAATGGAGGTCTGGGCTCTGGAGGCATACGGTGCTGCCAATACGCTGCAGGAGCTTCTGACAATAAAAAGTGACGATATGAACGGTCGCGCCAAGATTTACGAGAGTATCGTGAAAGGTGAGCCTTCTACAGCCGCCGGCGTGCCGGAGAGTTTTAACGTATTGGTGCAGGAGCTGCGAGGTCTTGCGCTCGATATCTCGATATATGACGGTAAAGGCAAGCAGGTACCGCTTACCGAGCGGGACGAAGAGCTTATTAATCGTCAGGGCACCAATTTCTAGGAGACCGCGAATGAGAGATATTCAAGATTTCGACAGCATAATGATACAACTCGCCTCGCCCGACCAGATTCGGGCGTGGAGCTATGGCGAGGTCAAGAAACCTGAAACAATTAACTACCGAACATTGCGCCCGGAAAAAGATGGCCTGTTCTGTGAAAGGATTTTTGGCACGACCAAAGAGTGGGAGTGTTACTGCGGCAAGTTCAAGAGCATCCGGTATAAAGGTGTTATCTGCGACCGCTGCGGTGTTGAGGTCACTCATTTCAAGGTCAGACGTGAGCGGATGGGGCATATTGAGTTAGCTTCGCCGGTCAGTCACATCTGGTACTACCGGTCCGTTCCGAGTCGAATGGGCCTGCTTCTTGATCTTACCATCGCAGCGTTGCGTTCGATTCTCTATTACGAGAAGTACATCGTAATCGATGCAGGCGACACCGATCTCAAACAGATGGATCTGCTCACTGAAGACGATTACATGGAGGCGAAAGAGCGCTACGGAGACATTTTTTCGGCTGGTATCGGCGCAGAAGCGGTCCGGACTCTGCTTGAGCAACTGGATCTTGATGCCCTTTCGGCCGAGCTGCGCGCAAAAATGGTCGAAAAAGGCGCGAAGTCCGATAAGCGGTTGCTCAAGCGCATCGAAATTGTGGAAAACTTTCGTGACAGCGAAAACAGACCAGAATGGATGATACTCGACGTGATCCCGGTCATTCCGCCGGAACTGCGCCCGATGGTACAGCTCGATGGAGGCCGGTTCGCAACGAGTGATCTGAACGATCTCTATCGTCGCGTAATCAACCGGAATAATCGTCTGAAACGACTCATGGCGCTCAATGCGCCGGACATCATTATCCGTAACGAGAAGCGCATGCTTCAGGAGGCGGTGGATGCTCTGTTCGATAACTCGAAGAAGAAACGGGTGGTCAAGGGAGCGAGTAATCGTCCGCTTAAGAGTCTTTCTGACATGCTCAAAGGTAAGCAGGGGCGTTTCCGACAGAACCTTCTCGGGAAGCGCGTTGACTATTCCGGACGCTCGGTTATCGTAGTCGGTCCCGAGCTTGAGCTTCATCAGTGTGGACTGCCGACCAAGATGGCGCTGGAGCTGTACAAGCCCTTTATTATGAAGAAGCTTGTGGAAAAAGACGTCGTCTACAACATTAAAAAAGCGAAGTCCCTGGTAGAGCAGGAGACGCCCGAGGTCTGGGCAGTTCTTGACGAAGTTGTCAGGGAACATCCCGTCCTGTTGAACCGCGCGCCGACCCTTCATCGCCTCGGAATTCAGGCCTTTGAACCGAAGCTCGTTGGCGGAAAGGCGATCAGGTTACATCCTCTCGTGTGCCACGCCTACAACGCAGACTTTGACGGTGACCAGATGGCCGTGCACGTACCGCTGACACAGGCGGCGCAGATAGAGTGCTGGACCCTCATGCTCTCAAGCCGAAATCTCCTGAACCCGGCGAACGGGAAACCTATCGTGTTTCCGAGTCAGGACATGGTTCTTGGCATCAACTATCTGACTCGGCAGCGACCCGGAGCCAAAGGCGAAGGGAAGCGCTATTCAAGTCAGGAAGAGGCGATCTATGCGCGCGAGTTTGGTGCGGTCGACTATCAGGCCCTCATAAAAGTGCCTGCCGACGGCAAGATCATCGAGACTACGGTCGGACGCATTCTGTTCAATGAGGCCTTGCCCGAAGGTGTTCCGTTTGTGAACTACTCGCTTGGTGATAAAGAGCTTCGCCAGTTTATTGCAGAGGTCTATAAAGACCGGGGACCGCACGCAACTGTCCTCCTGCTTGACGCGGTCAAGAATCTTGGATTCCGCTACGCGACTCTGTTTGGAGCCACGATCGGCCTTGGCGACATCATGATCCCCGAGCAGAAGCCCGCGATGATTGAAAAGGCGAACACCGAGGTCCTCGGAATACAGAATCAGTACATGCAGGGTCATATTACGACCGAAGAGCGTTACAATCGCGTCATTGAAGTCTGGAGCAAGACTAACGAAGAACTGACTAACGTCATGATGCAGAAGCTTGAGACCGACCGGAATGGCTTCAATCCGGTGTACATGATGGCAGATTCCGGTGCTCGCGGTAGCCGCAGTCAGATACGGCAGCT
>RECN01000128.1 GCA_007694005.1 Spirochaetaceae bacterium | reverse complement strand
AGTCCGCCACGCGTGTCGCGGGCTCGCCGAGACTATGACGCGCTACCGCTGGCAGCAGATTGCGGCGGAGCTCGACGCGGAGCTTGATTCGCTTCGGTCGCTCACAGGGAGCTGAGTTCGTGCAGCGCGGCAGCTCATAATCGCTTTGCTTTACACGGCTCATCGTGCAAAGATACCTGCTATGGACGTACTCTCTGCGGCGCTGATCGTGTTCGGTACGCTGGAATTGCTGAACGTGTTGTTGCTTTATTTCGCGCCGGGTACACGGCGCGGAAACGCCGTGGGGGTGTTTCGCGCGTACGCGAAGTCGAAGCTGGATCCGGAGGTGCACGCATTCGTGACCTACCTGGTGAACTGGGTTGCCGGTACCAAGCTGATCTTTGTGGCCCTGCTCGTTGGTATTGTCATAGTCGGGAGCCCGACGATCAGGGTGTTCTCCGTCGTTGCGCTCATCTTCTCGATTCTAACCTTCTACTGGCGACTCTATCCCGCGATCAGGACGATGGATGAGGAAGGACAGATCGAGCCGCGTGGGTACTCAAGGAGCCTTGGCATCATGATCGGAGGTTTTATCGCCGCCTTCGCGATTGTGCTCGCCGTGTATCTCTGGAGCCAGGTCCGATGAGATGCGTTGACCGATGTACCCGGTAGTGATATTTTCTCGCACGAGGTTGGCATAGTGGCTTTTTCCCCGCGGTGGCTGAACGGTCTTGTTTCGATCATCCGGACCGGTCTGTCCGGCCGCTTCAGGCTTCTGCCCTGGCCGAAATCTCCACTCTATATCTTTCCGGAATCGGACCCGTACTGGACTCCACCCCATACGGTTGAAGAGGCAATGAAGGCGGTTGAGGGGCGCTATGCGCACTATGACGTTGTTGCCTACCAGGACGTAACGACCAGGAAGCCGATGTTGACCTTTGTTGTGTCGTATGGCTTTACCGAGTTCCGGATCGAGAACGAGAGACTTATGCAGATCGACACATTCTGTCACGCCGAACAGATTCTTAACCAGGTTAGTTCTGAAGTTGTGTTCAGCGACGCGGCCACTCGAGCAATTCAGCCGCCAGCACAGGAAGTTGAGATCTGCTGGAACGATGGTCGGTGGCACCTGTACCGCCCCGCGTCTCCCACATTGCTCGGAATCGCCGGGGATCCTTCGAAGCCGCTATCAACTGATCCGAACGACCCCAATCTTCTTGATCCCGACGGCGATGGTAACCCGGGCGTTACCGTCAGTATTCGTGTAGGAGACGTACTGGAAGGTGACATCTATATCACTCGAAGAGAGATTTACCAGCATTACCTCGTGCTCAACTCGAATGGCAATCTTTACGGGCACGTTGTCGATGAATCGGAGCAGTTTGTCGTCGGCGCCTCACGCCGGATGTTCCGGCGGGAATCGAACATGGAGCAGATTGCCGATCCGGGAATGAGTCCAATCATGCTGGTGCGGGTTGGCGAAGATTTCGACACATGCGAGGGGCTCATGTCGGTGAGAGATCGGCTGTTCCCGCCTGAACCGTCGTTTTAGCTGGTTGAGTCGATGCGCAGAAACAAAAAGCTCCGGCAGTACATCAAGGCGTATCGCTTGTCGGACATGCGGGCCATGGCACGCAATAACGGAGCCAACCCCAGACTGTGCAACGACGGTTTTGCGGGTCGTCTGGTGGTGATTACCGGTGCGACAGCCGGAATCGGGTACGCCACCGCTCGCATGTATGCTGCGCGCGGTGCCAATCTTCTGTGCATCAACCGGAATGCTGAGAAGTCACAAGCAATCTGTCGGGAAATCGAGACGGAATTCGGTGTCCGCTGCAGCGACATCATTGCGGACCTCAGTCGTCTAGACGACATGCACAGCGTCGGGCACCGGTTGGCCGGACTCAACGAATCGATTGACGTATTGATCCACAACGCGGGCACGTACCTGACGCGACGTGTTGAAACCGTCGACGGCCTGGAGACGGTCTTTGCGGTCAACTACCTGTCGTCATTCGTCATCAACAATCTGCTCATCGAAAAACTGCGCGATCAGGACCGCGGGCGTGTGCTTCTGGTGAACTCAGAAGCGCACCGATTTGCCCCGTGGGGACTGCACCTGAACGACCTGAACTGGACGCACTATCGGTACTCCGGCCTTCGGAGTTACGGTTCAGCAAAGCTGGCTCAGCTCCTTTCAATGCTCACGTTCGACGAGTTGTTCGCTGGAAGTAAGGTGACGATAAACGCAGTCCACCCGGGAGCCGTCCGGACGAACTCAGGGAACGACAATGGGGCGTTCTACCGGTGGTTCAAGAGCAAGATTCTGGAACGGAAATTCCGCTCCACGGATATCTCTGCCGATGCCCTGTACTATCTCGGTGTATCGCCGGAGGTTGAAGGCATAAGCGGGAAGTTCTACAACCTGACCACTCTCGAGAACCCTTCACCACCGGCACTGGACAGAGTGGCTGCCCGCGAGCTCTGGAAGATCAGCCTGAGCCTCGGAGGTTTTGCTGATACGCACGGTCCCTCAGGTACTCAGCCAAACCACTGAGCAAGCGGTGCAAGCTCCGGCTTGTAGACCATGAGCACAAAAACCACGAAAAGCGGAGCGACTCCCACCATCGATATCCATAAACGCAAGCTGAGCAGCCGCATCAGCTCGCGAGGGAGCTGCTCAGCACCAGGATCAACATCGGCGATGAGCTTCTTGATCCTGTATTGCGTAGGAATATCAACCACAACCCAGACCAGGCCGGAGAAGATGAACAGGAGAAATGCCAGAGAGAGCCACCCGATCTGCCACATATCACCGAGCATGACACCCATCATGATTCCGGCGGTAACGGTAATGACAATCATCGGGGAGGAAAACCCGGCATCGAGCCAGGCGACCGTATCGTAGGTATGCAGAATGGTGTCCGGGCGTCCGGAGGCAAGGCTTCGATACTCCCACAAAATCCCGATGACGGCATTTGCAAAGAAAAGTGTGGCGGCGACAATGTGGACGAAAAGAACGTGTCGGTACAATGATGGCCTATCGAGAAGCGTATCCAGTTGAGCAGGAAAGGCAAGGGCAAAGAGAATCATGCCCACCATGATCAGCAGGAAAAACCACAGTACGCTCTTTGTCTTCACCGGTCTCTCCTATCGTTATCTCCTGTATACATGATACCCGAGCTCATAATACAGCGCCTACGCGTGACCCACGGTGAGCTCGACGCAGAGCTTGATTCGCTTCGGTCGCTCACAGGGAGCTGAGTTCAACCGTGGTGCCCGTTCTCGCAGATCGGGAAACTGCCTCCATCTTTTTCATGTAGCGGAGTCCTTCGGCGAAGTCGGGGCTTACCTTCCAGCTCTCAC
>RECN01000096.1 GCA_007694005.1 Spirochaetaceae bacterium | reverse complement strand
CGTTCGGTACGTGACAAGATCCTCACCTATTTCGCCGAACAGCGTGGAAATACTGAGTCTCCGAGTGATCGCCTGTTCAGGATCGTCAACCGGTTCTCAGACCTTATGCGTCAGGTTGCCGAAGAAGACAAAGCGTATCTTGAAGAAAGTGGCCTGCAGTTCAACAGTCACCTGATCATCGGTGGACAGCTCTCCGGTGACGCCGAGCACAAGCTCTACCTCATGTATCCGCAGGGAAACTGGATCGAAGTTGGCGAAGGCTCCCCGTATCAGATAATTGGCACGTCAAGTTACGGCAAGCCGGTTATCGATCGTGTACTCACGTTTGAAGACAGCATGCAGGACGCGCTGAAAGTCGGCGTCCTCTCGTTCGACTCGACCAGGATTAGCGCGGCCGATGTCGGGTTTCCGATTGATGTAGCCCTGTACCATCGGGGGAGCTTTGAAATGATACAGCATCGATACGAACTCTCTGATCTGAACGAGGCAACACAGTGGTGGCAGGATACGCTCCGGGCTGCCCTGCATGACCTTCCTGATTCCTGGATGCACGACGCGTTCCACGCGCAGAATCCCGGCAGCCCTTCATGACCTACGCCATTGAACACATTACCCGTTACGATTTTTCATCGGCAGTGTTCCTGGAACCACACACCGTACGACTGAACCCGCGCCAGGACGGGACGACCGTCGTTCTTGAGCACACACAGGCAGTTGTCCCTGCGCCGTTCGCCCGGTCCCGGGCACTGGACCATCACGGCAACGTCACTGACCGGCTCTGGTTTTCGGGAACCACAGAACGCCTCTCCATACGACAGTCGCTCAGGATCACAAGCCTTCGCGACAATCCCTTTGACTACATCCCTGATCCGGCATCGGAGCGCTTACCACAGCTGTACCAGGGTGCTGCAGCGACTGCACTCGCACCGTATCTCGCAACGGACTCTGTCGATGGGCTGCGCGCATTCCTGATCCCGCTTGTCGGATCGGCGGTATACAATGACATACAGACCGCCCGTACGACCGGTACGATCGCCGATCACGGGCTCAGCTGTTCGGAGTTTGTGATGCTGTTGACGCAGACGCTGTCGGAACGCTATGAGGCCATAGTCCGCGAAGACGGAGAAGCCTGGCCCGCCGAACACACTCTGCGCGAGCGGGCCGCCTCGTGCCGTGATCTGACGGTGCTCTTCTGCGCTGCCTGTCGCGATCTTGGAATCGCGAGCCGCTTTGTCAGCGGCTATCAGGCCGGCGATCCCGATCAGGACCAGGACACCCGTGACCTCCATGCCTGGGCCGAAGTCTATACCACCGACGGGGGCTGGAGGGGCTTTGATCCGACGCTGGGTCTTGCCGTCGCTGACGAGCACATAGCACTCGCTGCTGCAGCCGATCCTGTCGACGCAGCTCCGGTGACCGGGAGCTTTCGCGGTACCGGCGCACGGTCACACCTGCATCATGAGATACACCTGACCACGAATCTTTCGTCGTAATCGCAGTAAAAAGATCCGTAGCGGGCTTGATCTCCGGCACGTCTGCTGCATACCTTACTCGTATGGGTTGGCTCATAGGCGTCGCATTGAACCTGTTTCTCAGTTATCTCGTCGGAAAAGGTGCCGAGAACCAGAAACGGAATTTCTGGCTCTGGTTCGGTGTTTCCATTATCACGACGCCCCTGGTCGGATTTCTGGGCATAATGCTGCTTCCCCGACGCTCCCCGTCCGGTTACCTCGAAGACTGACCGCCACCAGGCAGAGGTCTACGCGTTCGCTTCGGCAAGCTGGCCGAGTTCCTGCAGGGCGACGGACACCGCCGCGTAGTCAAGAACAGCCGCCGTTCGTATCTCGGTCAGCACACGCAGACAGTGGGAAACTTCCACGTCGTGCTGTTTAATCCAGTGTTCCACGTGGCTCTCATTTCCATTCTTTTTCGTTTCTTCCATGACGCGTGACGTCAGAGCACTGCGGTATCGGAAGTAGTTTTCCCGAAGCGTACCGCGCGCCATCGACTGCCAGTGACCGTCCACAGGCAGCTCCTCAATCGCGTTGCGAATCCACTCCAGGGGTATGTGGCGCGCCAGATCGAAGTACACCCGGGCAACCGGAGCGAAAGACTGCTTTCGCTTTCCGCGTTCTGAAATGCGGGTAATATCGAGAGCCGAGTACAGAAACGGCGCCTGCGCTGCGTAGAGAGCGAGGTCGCTGTCAACGCCATCCTTCTCAAGTGACTCGTGAAACTCATGCAGCGAAGCCCGCTCATCGTCGGGAAGCAGACTGCCGATCTCCGCGCGAAGGTACTCGACAGCGTCCCTGTAGCGGGCCACGTCCTGCTCTATGGGCAGATTCCTGTCGGATCTCTGCAGCAGTCGCCTCGTCGCATTGCGCAGGAGCGAGGTGATCCGCTCTACCATTCGCATCTGCACAGCGGCTTTCAGTCGAACATCGGTGGCTTCGATCGCATCCCAGATCGGCTTGACCTGATACACCTCTCGCGCAACAGCAAAGGCCCTCGCAACCTCCGAATGCTCCGCACCGGTATCGTCACACATACGACGCGAAAAGCTTGGACCCATGCGGTTGACGATACTGTTGCTGATGCTCGTGCAGATCAGCTCGTCCCGGAGTCGATGCCCCTGCATCGCTGCCCCGTATGCTGCTCTGAGCGCCTCGGGAAAGTAGAGCAGGAGTTCGCCCCCAAGCCAGCTGTCCGCCGGCACGTCGGACCGGAGCAACGCACTGTAGAGCTCGTTTTTCGCATACGCTAAAAGCACTGCAAGCTCAGGACGCGTAAGTCCCTTGCCTGCCTTTCTCAACTCGGCTATCTGTTCCTCGTCGGGCAGACCTTCAAGTGAACGATTCAGACCCGAGGTCCGTTCCAGCGACCGCATCAACTGCGCGTGTTCGTTCAGTCTCCCGACGGCGTGATGCTCTGAGTAGGAAATTGCCTGCGCCTGCAGATAGTTATCGCGAAGCACCTGCGCTTCCACGGTCTCGGTCATGTCAAGAAAGAGCCTGTCGCGCTTCTTCGGACTCAGACCGCCCTTCCCGCTTGACGACTGAAGAAGGATCTTGATGTTTACTTCGCGGTCCGAGCAATCGACCCCACCGGAGTTGTCAATGAAATCCGCGTTTATTCGCCCGCCACTGCGTGCGTACTCCACACGGCCCGCCTGCGTGAACCCGAGATTTCCACCTTCTCCTGCAATCCGGCATCGAAGCTGGCGCCCGTCGACTCTGACACCATCGTTCGCGCGGTCGCCGACATCCCGGTTCCGCTCGGATGATGATTTTACATAGGTGCCGATTCCACCGTTCCAGAACAGATCCACCGGTGCCTTCAGTATCTCCC
>RECN01000117.1 GCA_007694005.1 Spirochaetaceae bacterium | reverse complement strand
TGAAACTCAGGGAACAGCAGAAAACTCGTGAACGTCGCTGCCGTAATCACAAGTATCGCCGGAACGAAGTATCCGGTCACCCGGTCGGCAAATTCCTGAATAGGCACCTTCGTGCCCTGTGCCTCTTCGACCATGCGAATGACCTGGCTCAGGAAGGTATCCTTACCAACCTTTGTAACGCGTATTTTGAGCATACCGTCGCGGTTGACCGTCGCGCCTATGACTTCTGAGTCCGGCTCCTTGCGCACCGGGAAGGACTCACCGGTGGCCATGGACTCGTCTATGCTGCTCTCGCCGGATACCACGACCCCGTCGGTCGGGATCTTCTCGCCCGGGCGGACGATCATGACATCATCTACCGACAGATCCTGCACGTCGACTTCGCGTTCTTCGCCGTCGACTATGATGCGTGCGGTCTTCGCGCCCATTTCCACGAGCTTGCGAATCGCGTCACTCGCGCGGCCCTTCGCGCGCACCTCAAGGTACTTCCCGATGAGGTGAAAGGTCATGATAGTCGCCGCCATTTCAATGAAGGTCTGAATCGGCAGGAAGAACCCCGCGAGCCCGATCAGATAGGGCGGCAGTGACCCGAGGCTCACGAGCACGTCCATGTTGGGCGAACCGTTCTTTACCGACCGGAACGCACCAGTGTGCACGTGGCGACCGATCCAGAGCACAACAGGCGCGCCAAGCAGCGCAGTTATGGCGAGATATCCAGGAATGGTGATGATGAACATGTGCACCACCATAAGCACCATAATAGTCCCGGCAAGCGTAGCCGCGGATACGAGGCGCTTCCAGGCAACGCGCACCGCGCGCGCTTCTTCGGACTCACCGCCTTCGCCGTCTGCGGTGTCGTCGTGAATTACCATCTCGTAGCCGATCTGTTTGATCTGCTCGGCCATCTGCTCCTCGGTGACTTTCTGCGGGTCAAACACGACCTTCACTTTCTCTGTGGCAAAGTTGACCTGTGCAGTCTCGATGCCATCCATCGCGCCGAGCATGCTCTCCACGCTCGCGACGCAGCTTGCGCAGCTCATGCCCCGCACGGGGTACATCTGCGACTGCGTCCCACCCTGGGGGCTGTCCTGTGCTGTTTCTTTCTGTGCTGTACTCATATGTTGTGCTCCTTGTCTATTGTGCGCTGGACTGTAGCGGCCCGGTGTGTTCCCTGGCGGGTTCACCCGTTCTTTCGCAGACCAGCCATGACAGTCATGACCTCGCCGACCTTGCTGTTTACTTCGTGTTCGTCTGAACTCACCATCGCCTCCCTGACACAGGTATGCAGGTGATTCTCCATGATCTGGTCTTCCACCTTGCGCATGGCAGCCATAATGCTTCTCGTCTGCGCGAGAATGTCCATGCAGTAGCGGTCTTCCTGCACCATCTTGTGTATGCCCCTGACCTGCCCTTCAATTCGCTTCAGCCGATCCGACAGGGCACGCATCATTTTTTCGTCCATTTCCGGTCGCTCCCTACGCGTAATATACTATACCCCCCTATGGTATGCAAGAGGGTTTCAAATTCCGTGCTCTGTTTTTAACTCGAGCCTGAGACCCGAGTTTCCAGTCCTTCATTCCATCCCGAATTCTGCTATACTCAATGCATGGACAGGATTGTCGTAAAGCGGGCGCTTACCGATAGCGACCAGAGCCGGGACCGAAGGTGGTGGCTCGCGCAACCGCCCCAAGCGCGACTCGCCGAGGTCGAACGGCTCAGGAAGGCGTGGTATGGACATATCGAAGGATTTGAAAGAGTTGCTCGAGTTGTTCCGCTCTCACGGAGTTGATTGTGTGATCGTTGGTGCACATGCACTTGCGCTGCACGGGCTCCCGCGGTTCACCGCCGACCTTGATCTGCTACTGAATCGAAACAGGGAGAACGCGGAAAAAATCCTGAAAGCACTCTCGGATTTTGGCTTCGGAGATATCGGCTTGTCCTCCGAGGACTTTCTGGTTCCAGATCAGGTGATACAGTTAGGCAATCCTCCAAACCGTATTGATCTTCTCACCAGTATTTCCGGTGTCGACTGGAACTCAGCCGCTTCGGGCGCGCTTGAGGGTTCATTTGGCGATACTCAGGTCCGTTTTCTTGGCAAGGACGAGCTGATCGCAAATAAACGGGCTTCCGGACGACTGAAAGACCTCGCAGACGTTGAAGCGCTGCTTGATCAGTCAGAGTAGCGTCGCTCTCTATTTTGCTGTGCAAGCGACAGCCGACCGTACCCGGTGACGGGCCCAGTACAGTGCTTTCACGAGACGCCGCTCGCGGTTGCAGAACAGAAACACCGCCCCACTCAGTGGGTCAAGTTCCATGTGCTTAACGGCGAGAATCGAAAATCCGTTCGCTGCTTTTCGCATATCAGTGCGTCCCGGGCGTACGTACACCGCCACCCGGGAGAAATCTGGCGCCATCATAGCGCACCGGCTGCCTTGAAAATATTGGCGAGCTGCTGCTCGGTTACTGGCGGGTCAACTTCAACGACTACTCGCTCGCCGATACGCACCCGGAACGGGCTGCCCGAGGTCGCCGGTGTGGTCTTTGATTTCGCAAGTTTCACAAACCCGGCTTGCTTTTTACCAGCGGCTTCTTCCCGCTCCCGTTTGAGCCGGTATTGCAGCGTACTCAGCGCGATACCGCGGGCTCGGCAAAATGCTGCCTGTGTTAATCCACTTTCATGAAAATCGGCAAGCACTTGCTGTCTTTGTTTGGCTCTCTCTTTTAACGTCATACTCGCGTAGTCCTCCTGACCACCGAGCATCAACCGAGACCCGTAACTATTCTAAGGTGCGGTGTTTTTGACGCTTACACAGAATCACACCATCCGCTATCGATGATTGCCAGAGAACCTGTTAATTACCTGCCGGAAGAGCGTGCTCGTGACAAAGATGGTGAGTTCATCACCCGTGATTCCCTCGGGGTCAGCTGCCCCGGCTCTCCAGCGGAGTTCCACCGGAATGGGCGAGCGGTAGTCTGCGCGTTCGATCTCGTACTCTTCTTCCCGGTCGTCGAGAATCTTCAGGAAGAGCATCCAGCCTAGCTGGCCTGGTCGCACACCGCTGGTTCCGGTGTGCTGCTCGGCCCTGCATCCGGACTCAGGCGCTGCGCGTCGCCGTCGACACCGGTGTCCTGGCGCATAACGTTCGTGGATGCAATAATAACAGGTATTTCGGCTATCGTAATAGCCGAAAAGCATACCATTCAGCTACTACAGTACCCGGGTAAGCAGTATTGTCGGCAAAACCTTGATCCACTTTCCTTGATGCGATAGCAACATATGCATGCGCACCACGTGGATTCTACAGTTCAGCCCAGTTGGATTCCATGACGGGTGACTACGAAATAAGGAACGGCATACCTGTACTGCCTCCCACAGGATCACTGGTAAGCGAATCGACGTTGCGCACGATACGTGAAACTGAGGATATTTAATGAGGTCGTTGCTGGACCTGAACGTTATTATCTCACTCCGCGTATAACCCGCGTAGACTTCTTCAGCCCCACACGGTGGCAAAGAACGGGTGCTTCGTGACCTTTGATGAATCCATACACCTCGGTTCCGTACCCGGGGCAGCCATGGAACACCTGCACGTGATCTGAGAAGAGATTGAGCCGGTGAACGTTCTTCACACGCGTACCGAATCTATTGAGCCGGGACCGAAAGTGGATCAGTCTCGCTTCCAAACCAGACGTGCGCTTCGGTTCCGTACATACCGATGCCGATCGCGTTCCAGTCCATTTGACTCCACGGACCTGCGTTGCGGATGACCTGGTCGTGTCCGGGGCTCGTCTGCCATGCTGCAAGGCACCGATTCGCAGTCGCATCTATCGAGTAAGAAGAGCAACTAATCTCAAACCCGGAACCGGGATAGGGTGTCAGTTCCTGGGGCTTTTCCCACATCAGTGGAGCATTTGCGTGATCGGCTGTGTAGCAGCCGCCCTGCCATGGGCCATTATCAGACCAGCTATGGCCATTGCAGTGCGGCGGAAACTCGTTATACGCGGTATCGCGAGCGTGTACCTGTGCTACGAACGTTAGCGAACGCGACAGCGGAATTTCGGGCAGGTCGTGCTCACGCCGGTATTCCATTATGAGATCGTACAACAGCTGTTCTTCGCTCGTAAGCGTGGCTGCTTCCGGACCGGCATCGAGTAACGACGCCAGGTCGGGAGGGAACACTGTGCCTGTCACGTCGGCACATGCTGCCAGTGGTAGAAGCATAAGTCCGGCGAGAACAGAGACGCGTGTTCCAATGAAACGAAACCGTATCTTTTCTTTATTCACTATGTTACAACTCCCTGGCTTTATGGTGAACAACTCAAAAACAGACCGCGTAGATGTTCTGTCCCATGGCTGCGCCCGACGCGTCGTATGTCGGCAACTTCTACGTAATACCTATCGACCGAATAATCCCATCGAAATCCCAAATGACCAGATACCGCCGCGGACGTCCGGAAGCTCGGCGTCCACGGAAAAATGATATGAGGCGTAAAACTCTGTCAGGTTCCCGTGATAGTAGCTTGTACTCGATACCTGTATCACTCGTGTCAGGTACTGCCCAGTGGAATCATCAAAGACTGCCAGGTCAGCGACAGGACCTGCTGCGATATCCAATCCCCCGCTCAGCCGGTACCGGTCGTCGAATACGAACCCGGCCGTCACTTGTCCGAACGGACTATATGAGCTGTCCTCGTCGCGGAGATCGTTTGCTGCCCCGAGCGTCATTTGGACCATTACCTGCAACGGGGACCGACGACGATACAGGTCGCCGAAACGCCAGGCGAGATGTCCGGTCATGTGCAGACGATGGTTGGCTAAAAAATCCGGACCGACGTCCTGTGAAAAGACTCCGCCGCCCACACCAAGCCCCAGACTGGGATTACGGTTTTCCGGCTCACGCATGCGCGAACTCCGCGTTGCAAGCTGCTCGTTCTGGGCATCGTGCGGAACCGGCTGCTCTCGGATCGCTGCAAGTATGGTTGCCGCTCGAGTGTTCCCGACGCTTATCCGGCCACCGACATCGACCACCGGGAGATGGAGCTGGTGCTGAGCCTCTCCGTTTACTGTTATCTCATTTGCCTGGTCGGCCGCACGGATCTTGCTCCACATTTCGCGGTTCGACTCCGGATCGGCGTCGACGTCCACATAGCGGTACGAGATATTTTGCCGATCGAAGCGGGCCATCATTGCATCGGTCAGTCCGCAGAGTGCCGGTCGTCCGTATACGATAATGTCCCGAGAGCGCAGGTACTGCAGGTCTTCGTCCGAAACGTAGAACGGATCTGCTTCCTGCTCTCGGTTTCGCGTTCGTGGTTGAGCTCCAGTACCAGCTGCCTCGCCATCGGAGTCGAGGGGATCGGTCTCGCTTCCGAACCAGACGTGCGCTTCTGTCTTATATATGCCAATGCCAATTGCCCCCCATTCTGAACGGCTCCAGGTACCGACATTCCGAATCACATGATCATGCCCCGGACTTCGTTGCCACCCGGAAAGGCTGCTTACCGCAGTCGCACCTCCCGGGGCGAAAACCGAAATCTCAAATCCGGATCCACTATAGTCGGTCAACTCTGCAGGTTTATCCAGCATAAGGCCGGGATTCGCGTGATCTCCTGTATAGCAGCCGCCCTGCCACGGGCCGTTGTCAGACCAGCTGTGCAGATTGCACGGCGGAGAGAACTCATTGTACGCGGTGTCGCGAGCGTGTACCTGCGCTACGAACGTTAACGATCGGGACAGAGGAATCTCCGGCAATCCGTGCTCCCGCCGGTATTCCATTATGAGATCGTACAGCAGCTGTTCTTCGCTCGTAAGCTCGACCGCTTCGGGTCCGGCCTCGAGTAAAGATTCAAGATCGGGAAGGGAAGCTGCGTGCGTATCGGTGGCGTAGGCTGCTGACAGTGGAAGCAACAGGCAGGAGAGAACAGCGATAAATGTCCCAACCAAACGAAAACGTGTCTTTTCGGTGTGCATTTGGTTACAACGACTCCATGGCTCCGCATTAAACTAACAACAGATAATTCCTGATAATTCAGCTGTAGCAGACTGTGCTACTAATCGAAGCTCCGCCACCGGTCTCGGCAGCGGGATCTTCGATAGAGGGAACATAATCGCTCCGGGAATTAGCGGGGCGTATACATTACACGGTCACTGGCAAAGCTGACCGCAACAAACTGCCCGTCGCCATATGCGACCGATTCCCACTCTCGCTGTTCTGCTGCACCCTCAGCGGTCCAGTCAATTCCATCCGGAGAGGTCATAACCCGATTAGTGCCGTCTTCGCTCACCGCAATGAACAGCCCGTTCCCGTAGGTGACCGAGCTCCAACTGTTCCCTTCTGCAGATTCCCGTGCAGTCCAGCTTATACCGTCCGGCGAGGTCATGACCTGATTGGGGCCGTCCATGCTCACCGCAACGAACAGCCCGTTGCCAAAGGTGACGGAGCGCCAGACTCTCTGACCTGCAGCTCGCCTCGCGGTCCAGTTGATACCGTCCGAAGAGGTCATTACGCGATTCGTACCGGACGAGCTGACGGCTACGAATAAACCGTCGCCATAGGTGACAGAACGCCAACTGTTTTCCTCTGCGGCTTCTCGCGCGGTCCAGTTGATACCGTCCGAAGAGGTCATTACGCGATTGTCACCCGACTGACTGACCGCTACGAATAACCCGCCGCCGTACGTGACGGAATTCCACAAATTCTGTTCTGAAGCTTGTCGCGCGGTCCAGTTGATACCGTCCGAAGAGGTCATTACGCGATTGTCCTCTCGCCAGCCGACGGCCACGAATGACCCATTGCCGTAGGTGACAGAGCGCCATCCATTTTGGAGATCTAATGGTACGGGCGAAGCGGACCAGGTGACACCGTCTGGAGAGGTCATGACAGTTCGTTCTTCGCCGGACCATCGTCTACCGTTCACGGCGACAAACAGTCCACCGCCGTAGGTAACTGATCTCCACTCGGTCAGCGCTGTGGCGTCAGCCGCGACGAACTCAAACGTGATCCACCGCGCATACAAGGTCAGGTCTGCGCTACCAACGGTGATGCTCGCACCATCGAAATAGGTCTCCCCGCTCCCGTCAGGTTCCGTGCTCCACCCGCCGAACTGAAGACCCGATTGGGTCAACCCACCTGTATTGCCAGGTATCGTGACGGTTTCGCCTTCTTCGTATTCGATGGAGCTCGGTACTGTTCCACTATCCGCTCCATTTGCATCGAAGGTAACAGTATACGCTATGGGCGTTGTTGGATCCTGATCTCCACCGCCAGCCGCACCATCAGCCGAATCACTGCCCGTCGGGTTGTCGCACGCAGCGACAAACACTATCAATGTGACACTGAGAAGTAACAGCGTCAGAAACCTGTACCGTAGACTACTTCGCATCCTACACACTCCCTTGGTTTGCTATTCTTTGTGAAGTAGCAAATTTCATGCCAGCAAGGGGGATATCTGGCGTTTTAATTCCATAAACAGTAATCAGCTTTAAGTTTTTATCCTAAAGATAGTTACGGGCGTACCCTCACACGCCGTAAATCCGGTATACGACGGGAAATCACCGGAGATGTGGGCCCGTTCAACATATGTTTATTCTGTCGCTAAAGCTTTATTGATCGAGCCTCGAGGTGAGTTGCCTGACCCCGAAGCTCCGGTTTTTTCGGTATGCGCTGTATCGTTATTGCTCCGTCGCCGGCATCGGCGACGGAGTCAGCACGACGTTAAACGACGGAGACGTGTCAGTCCCTATCGAATCGATACACCGACTGTTCCAGCGAGACCGGTGGGCGTACTCCACCGTAATGGAACATTTGTCTATCGAAACCCCGGTTCCGACTACGAAAGCACCTTCTAACTGACGCAAACTCGGCTCCCATCCGTGTGTCAATCTTCGATTCTCTCAGTAATGGAACCTTGATAGGAGAAGCTAGCCTGAGCAATATCGTCACCGACAACTTCAACCATACCACTGACGGTGTACGCATCTCCCTCGATCTGTATTGTCACACTTCCATCAAATATGAAATCACTATCGGAAAATCTTGTCGACGTCGGATCTCTAACGATGTAACTACTCATGATACCACCAAACGTGCCCGCAATTACCTCTGGCGATTGATCAGAATACTCGTATGTTCCAGCCATAAGTTCCTCGTTTGCGACAGCCAGTTCAAGGACTATATATCTTTCGGAGGATCTCTCGCCTGTTAATGCATCAAACTCAAAACCTTCAGCCGCCAAGGTCAAAGAAAAAACGGTGACATCACTTTCCGGATATATGTTACTACCAACTTCCTCAACGTATAGCTCGGCAAGTGGGGTTGTTTCGCCAAGATATCGAAGCCCCATACCTGGCGTGATAGCTGTGATAGCTCCGGTGTCATCTTCCAAACCGAAGAGGTCGCAACCTGTTATATTGAGAATCAGGATACTTACGACCACTCCAAAAAACGCCGATCGAATACCTAACTGTTTCATAATTACACCTCCATTTCGTCTCAGACGAGAGCCCGCCTGTTCACCTCACAACGGTCGCTGAATGAAATTGATCCGCACGTAGAAGCCGGAAAGATCAAACGCGTTTTCGATCTCCTCAAACTCTTGCCCGTTCAGCGTATTTTCGGTGTCATTCGACCCGCGCAGCGTGTACGTAATCTGATTATTTGCCAGACGGTACCCGATAGTGAGACCAACCCCGCTATTTGCTTCCTCGTCGGTGACATACATGAGATTCAGGTATGGCGAGCGTGTTGTTGCAAAGCCGGTTACCTGGACGGTGGAATTACTGGTATGCCTGCGACAGGAGAAGCTGCCACTTTCAAAATCCTCGTCGGTGCACGACCCGTCGGGCCTGTCCTGCACCACGATTGCGTCTGTTCCATCCAGAACGAACTCACCCAGGGTCTTGAACATGAGCGAAAACCCCAGATCAAGACCGATATGAACGGCGAAACGATCTCTCTGATAGTTAATTTCCGGACCAATACCCATGACAGGGCCCAGGCCGTCACCGAAGTTCGCACCAAGGTTTCCCATAATACCGACAGATGCGCGATCGTCGTTTCCAAACCGAAATGCGGTAAACCCGGGAAACCATCCCAGACCTATCCCTACCTGATACACCAATGTACGTAGCGAATCTTCCGGATTCACCGACGCGTCGATGCCCGTTAGATCTATGCTATCACCGGTTGTATTGTTGTAATCGTCCCTCAACTGGGTAATTTGTAACGGTTCGGTATCGAAACCGGAGAATCCGGCTCTCGAGGTACCGAACCAGAGATTTGCAGCCAGAGCGTTTCCATCTCCGGATTCCACTTGAGCCGAAAGAACCGTCGTCGCCGAAACAAACAACGCTACCAGAAATAAGGCGGTACATCTTTTCATTCCACACTCCCTCGTGTCATTTCGTTTTCATGAGCGTTTTAGCAATATTCATGCCAGCAAGGCGATGTTTTTCGAGAATAATCAGCCCGATTTTCGGTTCTGTAATTCATTATTTGAAAAGCAGTTACGAACAGGCTCTCCCGAGACCGGAATCCCGTGCTCTTCTGAAGCTATCTGGAGCAGGTCAGGAATCAACATACATTTATTCAGTCGATAAATTTCTGTTGATGTAATCGTGTGCGCCCAGCCGCATGTCCAGATGCATTGAAAAAAAGTCTGGATTCAGTGCATATTTGTATCAGGGGATATTGTGTTTGATGATACACATCTTGTGAATAACGATGGTGTATGTAATTACAATAGCAATGCACCAGCATCATGGCAGCTTGACTCACGCGAAGAAGCGGTTCGAGCCATCTATCGTTTCTGCGCATCCGTAGCCGCGCTACCCGAACCGATTCTGATCTGTGGAGAAACAGGAACCGGCAAGGACGTAGTTGCCCGTGAGATTCATCGTATCAGTGGCTTGCCAGGGGAGTTCGTTGCACTGAACGTTGGTGGACTGGATGATCAGCTGCTTTCCGATACGCTGTTCGGGCATCGCAAGGGAGCCTTCACAGGAGCGGGAGATCAGCGGTCGGGGCTCGTCTCTGAAGCTGCCGAAGGCACGCTCTTTCTCGACGAAATCGGTGATCTGGACGCGGCCGGGCAAATCAAGTTACTACGCCTTGTGGAAAACAAAGAGTACTATCCGCTTGGGAGCGATACACCGGAGGTCTGCCACGCCCGAATCATTCTGGCAACAAACCAGGATCTGAACGATCTCATACGGAAACGCAGTTTTCGAAGCGACTTTTATTATCGGATATCTACGTACGAGGTACAGTTACTGCCATTGCGCAATCGGCCGCTGGACATTATTCCGCTCTTCACGCAATTCGCCAGCAGAGCTGCCAACAGGTTCGGTGTTACTCTTGAGCTGGAGGAAAGCGCACTTACGCCTTTGTTAAAGTATCAGTACCCCGGTAATATTCGAGAGCTTCGTTCTATCGCCCACCGCTGTGTTCACTTCACCCGTTCCGTCGGAGTATCGACGATCACTCCCGAAATTATCGAGAAGGTTCTTGCCAGCTACAGAGGGACCAGAGCTAACCTTACCCCGGCCCGGTCGGATGAAACAATCCAATTCCCTTCCACACTCCCTGAATTGCGGACCTGGATCGATGCTCTGATTACCGAGGCACTTCGACGAAGCGGAGACACTATAAGCGTCGCGGCACGCAGCATTGGACTGAGCCCGCAGGCGCTGCACCAGCGCTTACAGCGGCGCCGCGACAACGAACAATAGATGTTTGTTGGACTGAGGATGATGATTACTGGTGCTCCTGAGGGCCTGGTTCCTGCACGAAGTCGCGGAAGTTGTCACGGTGGATGGTGTACGCCGTTGCGTTGTAGGCGGAGAGAAAGCTTGAAGAGACCTTTGCCTTGCGTGGTCTCCACTTGAACTCGCAGGCAGTGAGGTGACCGTCGCGTTCTTCAACGTAGTCGATCTCCTGCTGCTGCCGGGTACGCCAGAAGTACATCCGGGCACCGGTGTTGTGGTACCGGTTGTACTTGAGGCGCTCCGAGACAAGGAAGTTCTCCCACAGGGCGCCTTTGTCTTCCCGGAGGCCGAGTGGCTGGAAATTACCTGTGATCGCGTTGCGGACGCCATTGTCGTAAAAGTAGATCTTCCGGGTACGCTTGATCTCGGTTCGGAGATTGCGGGCAAAGCTGTTGAGGCGGAAGACGATATACCCTTTTTCGAGGATGTCGATGTAGTTGGCGACGGTGCCCTTGTTGAGCCCGGTGGTCTGGGCAAGCTCATTGTAGTTGACCTCGCCGCCGACCTGAAGGGCCAACGCCAGAAGGAGGCTATCCAGCACCTCCGGTTTGCGAATCCCGGCGTAAGCGAGGATGTCTCGGTACAGATAGCTGCCTGCCAGCTCACGGAGGCGTTCCCGTTCCTCGCCGGGGAAGGAAACGACCTCCGGATAGCTCCCGTATAACAGTCGCGTTTCGAGCTGCTGTTCCGCCTGCAGGTAGCCGACGTGGTTCTCAAACTCCTGCCAACTGACCGGAAACAGCGTGTGTTCCCATTTTCTGCCGGTGAGAGGCTCGTTGATGTGGTGGGCCATATCAAAGGAGGATGAGCCGCTGACCAGGAGCTGCACCTCCGGGAACCGATCGGTTATGATCTTGAGGGTGAGCCCGATGCCGGGTATACGCTGAGCTTCATCGAGAAAAACTAGGGTGTGTTGGCCAATGAGACGGCGGATCTGATCGGTATTTACGTCGGTGAGCAATGTGCGAACGGAGGGGTCGTCGCCATTGAGGAACAGATAGTCCTGGTCTTTGAGTATGTACTCGATGAGCGTTGTTTTACCGGTCTGCCGGGCACCCAGCAAGATAATAGCTTTGCCCTGGCGCATGTTTTTGGAGATGGTTTTTTCCAGCGTTCGAGTGATCATTGGGCAAATGACCTACATTGCGCCATTACGTTGGCGTAAAAGCATAACATTTGGCTATTATAACGGCGATAGTGCTGTCTTACAAGGATTGAACATTGTCCCGTACCCAAAACGGCTCCAGCGTCACCCGAAATGCTCTTGATGGTGGTGGTGATCATTGGTGCTCCTGGGTGATCGTCTGAAAACGCTGCATGATCGTTGTGTAGCGTTGCTGTGCCGTGGGGCTGTGCGGAAGGTAGCCCAGCACCGCATTGCGGAAACCGACGGTGGTTATGAGGATGGTCAATGCCTGGCGGATGAACGATTGTACCGATGCCGCTGCGCTTTGAAAGTCCTTCGGAAGGTCTGGTCGTCCGTCGACCACGCTGATGACATCTTCGATGTCGCGGCTACCGATCGGATCGTTATTCCCACGCTGGCTGAAGGCTTCCAGTTTTGTCGCGATGAAGACAACCGGGTCAATGATGCGAACTGAGGTGCCCGACGGGAGCGCGAGGGAGTGGGCGGTTCGAATCGCCTCGGGATACCAGCGGTTTGAGAATCCCAGCAGCCGTTCCTCGGTCGGCATAACGTCGACGATTGTTCCTTCTACTTCCCAGCGACACAAGGGCGCACCGGGATCCGAGACGTTCCGGAAATTGACGGGTCTGTTACGAGGAGACGTACAACGGCGCCCCCGACAAAGACCACTTCGTCAGATAACACACCGAGCGCGGCAGTAACACGTTCGATCATGGCAATCGATTCATTCATACCGCTGCCTCTACGCCAAGCACTCTCACACGAAGTGCTTCTGTTGCGGCAGTCCGCTCTCGGACGCGTCCAATCCGCAGTGCATCCACGCAGGCGAGGAGTTCGTACAGAAGTGGATCCCGGCGGGCCGCCGCGGGAACGGAACGATATAAGGGTGTGACGAAGATGCCCTGGGTGGTTCCGTCCGGAACTTCCCACACGGGGGGCAGCGGTTCGTCAGCTACAATCATCCGGTTGAGCGGTGGCGCGGCGTGCGCGGTGGGAATCCCCCACGCCGGCGGACCAAGTTGAGCGGGAAAGGCGTAGCGCACACCGTGAACGAGAAACTCCAGTAGGTTGGGATGCATTACGGTACCGAGAACATCCGCGTACAGGCGCGCGCTCTGGGCACGGGTGATAGCCGCATGAACCTCCGAGGCGCTCATGCCGAGCTCTCGAGCGAGACTGGAGTACGTCCAGGATCGATCACCGATGGCGACGAGCTTGAGGAGGACGAGAACGTCTTGCGGTTTGAGGTGCAGACTCATACTCGTATGATATTCGTGATTCGCGAATACTTCAAGCGCCGAAGTAGTCGTAATCCACTTCCTTGAGATGGATCGTCTCCGCAACAGAGACCCCAAGGTTGAACTGGACCATGAGGCTGGCCAGGCGCCCGCCGACTATCAGAATAATCCGGCGATCGATGGATGCGACGAAGTCGTGGGCCCCGGAGGGAAATGAGCTGGTGGTGATGAAGACACCTTTTACGGATCGCCTGGAAAGAAGTGCGCCGGCAAAATCGCGGACCTCTTCGATGGGGACGGTATTTTGCCATCGTTTGGCCTGAACGTAGATCGTGTCCAGACCCAGAACGTCTTCCTTGATGACCCCGTCTATACCGCCGTCGTCGGACCGGCCAATTGCCCGCCCCGCATCTACCACCAGTTGTTCGAATTGATCCGGGATCACGCCGCGCCTCCTTCATTGCCGTCCCGGTACAGCTGGGTTTCAAGCTCGCGAATCGCGGCAAGAAAGCCCTCACGGGTACCCCCGAAGGGTTTGACCAGTTCCTTGACGCTGTCGAGGTGGGAAACCGGCGGGAGTCTCAGAACAGCAGTATCTTCAATGGTGGTTATTCCGTCTGCGGCGTACTTGTCGAGGATTGCCTCTATGACGGCACGGGCGGTTTCTCCGCCCGACTCGGATCCGTCCTCACCCAGGGAATCAGGCTCAGCAAATGTATCCGGTTCATCGAGATCATCATCCCGGGTTGTCGCCGGTGATTCTGGTCACGTATCGTTCGTCAGTTGCAGCCGGGGACGTTATGTCGTTCGTTGCGGCGGCGTTAACCAGAGCGCTTCTCACGTGCTCGGCGTGCTCGTTATCCTCACAGAAGATAATTGTCTTTGACATGGGGTTCGTGTTGGCGAGAAACTGAATGAGGCGGGCAGCGACCGTTTTGGTCCGCTCGGAAAGGACAATAAGGCGATCGAAGTCGGGAAGTTCGTAGACCTGATCGGGGATTTCGCTGCCGTAGCGGTCGGTCATCCCCTCGTCCGGGTGCCAGCCATCATCCTTGTCCATAGTAACCCGCACCACCTTGTACGGGGCGCGGAAACCGTCGGCAATGCCCTGCTTGAGTGAATACGTGTAGATCGGCTCACCAAAGTACGTGACGTTGGAGATAAACGACGGAAGGTTTTCTGATCGTCTTCCGGACCGGTAATCGCCTGGTAGAGCGACAGATAGACCTCGCAGGAGAGATCGACGGTGCGGTTTGAGATTCGCGTCATCGGGTCCCACCCCGATACAGATCATGATCATCATGCTGCGGAGATTCAAGGGCTGACCGACAAACTGAGCCGCGAAACCTTCCCGGCCGCCGTGTGTGCGCATATGGTTATCCGGTCTGAAGTGAACTACAATTCTCCTGTAATGACCGGCCCCGCACGCGAAGCACAGGCAAAAACCATTCTGCTCGTCGAAGACGAAATCCTGATCGCGCTTGCTGAGAAGAAGCTTCTTGAGCGGGCCGGGTATGAGGTCCTGAGCGCCACGAGCGGTGAAAAAGCAATTGAGACGGTGCGGAACTCGAATCACATCGACCTGATCCTTATGGACATAGATCTCGGGTCCGGGATGCGCGGTACCGAGGCAGCGAGCATTATTCTTGGCGAGCGAACGATCCCGCTTGCGTTTCTCTCATCACACACCGAGCCTGAGGTTGTAGATTCTACCGAAGGCATCACCTCTTACGGCTACATACTCAAGACCTCCGGCGACACGGTGCTCCTTGCCTCGATCCGCATGGCGTTTCGTCTGGCAGAAGCGAACCGCAGCATATCGTCACAAGCCATGCAGATGGCTGCCGCCTACGAGCGCCTGCACGACTCGGACGAGAAGCTTTTGTGGTGGCCTACCCTCATGCACTACGTAGTCGAGCACGACCTGACGGCCATTGCCATTTTCGATTCAGACCTGAATTTCATGATGGTCAGCCGACGATTTCTCGAGGACTACCGTGTCAGCGTAGATACCGTGATCGGGCGAAACCACTACGAGGTCTTTCCGGATATCCCGCAGAAATGGCGGGACGTACACCAGCGAGCGCTGCGCGGAGAGGTCATCCGTTCGGAAAAGGACACCTACCCCCGAAGCGATGGCAGCACCGACTACACGCGCTGGGAATGCCGCCCGTGGTTTCAGGCCGACGGCAGCATCGGCGGCATCATTCTCTATACCGAGGTACTGACGGAGCTTGAGAAGCGCTTTGGCAGATCAGAATGACGCGTCAAGGACCAGGATATTCCGGATGCCATCGGGAGCGCCGAAGCGGCCAATGTACTCAAGGTGATATCTGAGCGAAAGCGCAGGGGTAACGGCGTACGCTCCGCCGCTTATACCGGTCACTGACCATTCGTTGTTGTACGGGCTTCCGCTTCCGGCCGTCCGCACAGACTCAACTGACACCGTTCCGCCAGCCTTCACGGAAAGCTGATCCGAGAGTGGCCACGAAAACTCGGTGAGTACAGCATTCCCGAGAGTCTCATCTGAGCTGTAACTGAAGAAATAGCGTCCCAGAAGGCTTAATCGTTCAGTCAAGGGAGCGCGAGCGGCAACAGTCGGCAGCAGGAACCAGAATCCGTCTATAGGGTAATATTCACCGTGGACAGATAGATTCAGATACAGGGATTCGGTTTCCCGATTCGCGTCGATCGTGAGCCCGTGCGAGACCGCCCGCTCATCGGGGCTTGTTGCCGGGGGCAGACCCGCATCGAGGATCCCGAGACCATAGCGGAATATGACATAGTTGTACTGACCGATCACCAGAACAGGAGCAATCGATACGGTGGTCTTTCGTAAACCCCGCGGGTCGTCCTGACGTTGCAGCGAGACCTCTCCGGTCAGACGATCGGTCAAGGGAAAGAGCACCACCTGATTCACGTCCAGCGTCA
>RECN01000024.1 GCA_007694005.1 Spirochaetaceae bacterium | reverse complement strand
CGGCGGTCAGCAGGCCGACGACCAGTATCGCAAGCGCGAGGATCGCGAACGCTTTGGCCCGCCAGTACGCGGCAAAGCCGCTGCGGCTTGTCAGGATGATCGAGAGCACGCCCTGGTCGCGTTCCAGCAGGACGAGTCCGCCGGCGAAGAAAAATCCCATGAAGCTCGGGTCAAGCAGGACGATGAGCGCAAAGGTCTCCTGCCGGTACGCCTGGGGAACCAGCGCAAGGACGGCAAAGAAGAATGCGGTCATCGCGCCGTAGGCTGCGTACAACCCGGCGCGATACTGAACCGACACCTCGATCGAGAACAGGCGTAGCAGACTCACGTCGTCCCCGCTGCCAGAGACCGTCCGGTGAGCGCAAGAAACACCTGTTCCAACGTGACCTCCCGGTTGACGATACGGGTGATTCTCTCGAACCCGACGATCGGGCCTTGCAGCAGTTCCTGATATGCGTAGTCGACTTCGGTCCGTCGGCCGTCACTTGAGATCCCTGTGACGGTGACTCCCGATCGCCCGTGTTGCTGCTTCAATGCAGCTGGGCTGTCCTGCGCGACGAGACGCCCGTCCACGAGAAAGCCCACCGTGTCGCATAACTCATCGGCGAGCTCCATCGAGTGGGTCGTCAGAAACACTGCGGCTCCGGACTCCCTGATCTCGAGGATCCAGTCCTTGACACGCCTCGCCCACAGAGGATCAAGACCCGATGTCGGCTCATCGAGAAAGAGCAGCGAAGGTCCGTGCAGGATGGCCCGGATAAACGCGAGGCGCATTCGCATCCCCTTCGAGTACGTCTCCACCCGCCCGTCGAGCGCATCGTGCATTCCTAGCCGTCGGGCCGCCTCGTCGATGGTCGGCAACGCCTGACCGGCAGGCTTCCGTGCGGCCGTCTTCCGTATCGCCGATGCGAACTCGAGGTTTTCGCGACCGGTGAGCCTTGTGTAGAGATTCGGCGTCTCAAAGCCTATACCCATGAGCGAGTACACCGCAGAACTCCAGTCACGAATCTCGGTCCCCGCCACCCGCACCGACCCGGAGTACTCGGCAAGCAGCCGATACAGAATCTTCTGTGTAGTCGATTTCCCCGCACCACTTGGGCCGAGAAACCCGTAGATGCTCCCGGGGCAGACGGAGAAGGTCAGATCCACAAGCGTCGGACCGTCGGCACCGGGGTAGGTAAAACTCAGCGCGTTTACTTCGACTGCCGGATCAGCACTCATTCGCCACCTCGTTCTTTCAGTGTGTCGGTTCGAATCATTGCACCGCGAACAGCAACCCGACCTCTCCGGTCGGCACGTGCCAGGTGACACCGCTTCGGAGACGAAATGCGAACATGGGGGTCGAATCAACCGCCAGATCCACGAAGACGCGTGCCACCGGTTCCACCGTGCCGGGATCGAGATCTCTCAAGCCACCGGCCTCGATCCGGCCACCGATTCCCGCTCCGAGTTCCACACCGAGGGGAATCATGGGGTTCGTCCTGAGAACACGGCTCTTGAGATCCACCGATGCTGTCGCCAACGCCCGGGTGTGATCGTCAGGGTAATACCACACGGGGTGTTCCGCGCCCGGGTTGAGATCGGTCAGGAACGTCCGGATACCACCGTGTGTCTCAAGGTACAGCCAGTGTCTGAGAAGCGGCAGCGACGCACCGAGTTCAGCGCGTCCTACCAGGAACGCCCAGGGCTCAGCGACCCTCGTATGACCGCTCTCGAGCGCAGCGCCGATACTCCCGGACAACCCAAGAACCTGCCAGAAGTCGGGTTGCTCTGCCACCTTGAAGGAGAGCCGCAGATCTGGCGTGTGCGTGAAGAAATCGGTATCGGCGTCATCTGCGGTCGCGCCGTGTGGAAGCACCCAGCGGGACGTGTTTGACAACGACAGCATCAGGTAGCGATTGGCACGAACTCTGTCCCCAAGCAGGACCTGATCGAGGCTGAAGCGTACATACGTCCGTGTGAGCTGTATGTTCTGACCATCTGAACCGGTTGCCCCAAGTTGCTCGTAGCCGCCGAAAAGCTGAACCGCGCTTTCTCGATCCGGAATGAGCAGGTAGTAGTCACGTTGCAGACTGAGGCCGTAACCGAGCTGCAGATAGGCCCCGTTTCTGGCCTGCAACAGGTCGAACCCGGTAATGGCGGTATCGGCCAGGGGCCATCCGACCGAGAAGGTCGAGAACGACACCTCGGGCACGAGCTGCCACTGCTGAGCGTGTCCGTTTCGAGCCGGAAGCACGCTGAAGGCGGCCACCAGAACGACCAGCACCCCGAGGTACAAGGATGACTTTCGGCGACTCATCGGTTTGCTCCTTCCTGTATAGCCACGATCCGGTCAATGTGCCACTCAAGATCTGCATGCACCGGAAAGCGAAACGTCAGGCCGGTAAGCTGCAGCGTTTCGGCGAAGGTGATCTGCACCGTCTGCGGAGCGTAGTACCGGCTGGACCAGCGCAGCAGGTGAAACGTCGCCGGTGTTGCTGTGAGGCTTGCGAGCTCGGCAAGCTGGTAGGAGTGTATCTCGCCGTTTTCGAGCTCGACAGCGACTTCTGCCTCGAGCAGGCGCTCGGGCGCATCCGTGCTCGCCGTCGCAATCGGGTGCGCACCGATGTCGAAGCGTACACCCGCGGCCGGAACTGCGGGGCCCGTCAGACGGTACTCGGAAGCCTCACCTTCCCTTCCGCGGAGAAAGACCACAAAGCTGTCCTGATGAAGAACGTGTGCGTCGCGTGCCGAAATCTCTGGTGCGAAGAAGTAACCTGTCGCGATCCCGGGCAGCCTGCCTTCGCGCCAGAGCGAAAACCCGTGTCCTTCGATACGCCACCCCGGCGCGGTAGCGGTTCTCGGATCGGCGTCCTCCGAAAAATCGGCTACGACCGTATCGTGTCCGGTGCGAAACCGCGTGGTGTAGACCGTATTGGGAAGCCAATGACGCCCGGTGCGCCAGTCTTCAAAGAACGATCGATAGCGGGATTCTATTTCGAAACTGAGGTGTAAAAAGGCGTTGACCACCGCCCGGGAAAGCTGTTGCTGTTCTCCCGGAGTCAAGCGAAACTCCGCTGGCACGGGAAACTCGTTAACACCATCGACCCAGTCGCTGTTAAAATACGCGTGATTCGCGCCGTAGATCCAGAATCCGGTCCGGACCTTGTGCTCAGACAGGCCGGGACGGTTCAGGAAGCGCGAAGCGAAATCGACGTCGACGTCTCCGTCGGCCGAGCCATGCAGGTACAGAAAGTCGACATCGTTCGCCATCATTGACCGCTGCCCGGGGCGATATTGCCCCTCAATCGGAGCCAGTGCGATGACCGAGCGAATCGCGAGGCGGGGAGTAAAGCGGACAGCGGCGTTGTCGGGGAGTATCCCGAGTTCATTGAAGATCGCTGCGTTCACCGCAGCCTCACCACCGCGGGAGTGCCCCATTACGGCCAGGCGTTGATCGTCCACCAGTCCGTACAAGGGAGTGGTGGAATCCTGGCCCTGTCGGACCAGTTCGTGCAGGTGATACAGTAGCAGCCCCGCCCGTGCATCGTTTTCCCTGCCGTCGGTAATGCCATTCAGGAAGTTCTGGTCGATACTCGCGAAAATTATCCCGTGTGATGCAAGGTGCTCACCGAGATAATCATAGCCGAACTCGGAGTCCCGGTAAGGATTGTGATTTCCGTGTACGGCCACAACCACCGGGAAGGGTCCCGGACCGTCGGGATACCAAACGGTGCCGTTCATGGGGACGGCGTCGGCACCGAATCCCCAGTAGCGTTCGGCGATACGGTCCTGGTACTGCGCCGGACGAATAACGCTGTCAACCAGCCGTATCGGTCGATCGGTGAAGAACGGGGACAAGTCCACCGTCGCAGTTTGTACCGTCACGAGCGAAGCACGATACTCCGGCCGCCGCGGGTTGTGTCGACCAGCGTACAAATAGTTCCGTGCGGCATAGGGGCCCGCGATTCCAGGGTCCGGAAGCCCTGAGGCAGGAGGCCAGACCGGCGCGGAGGCGTAGATTGTCTCGGCGCGGGAGACGGGGAAACTTGAACAGGCCACGGTCGCGACCGCCATCAGAACAACGACGATGCGGCCACCGCAACGTCGCACTGCGGTGCCCCACAACCCATACCTGTACGAGAAGTTGCGCATGAATCATGCCTCCTGGGCGAAGCCGGTGCTGACTGCGGAACGCCCAGTCACCACACAGTTCGTCGTATCCGTTGTCTTCGAGAGCAGATCTCTTGTCAATCCCTGACCCCGGGTCCGCGCCACAGTTTCGCTCGTGACTTCTCGTGCCGGCACTGTTCTTCTCACCCGTTCTCACAAACGGTGGTATAGTCATACATAACAAGGGTCACGAGATGGAAAACACGGGAAACCCGATCCGCACCCTCCGGGTCGCAGCCGTCCAGGTAGAGTCGCAACCGGGCCGCATAGCTGCGAACCACGCCCACGCCCTGCCGTTTATCAAAGAGGCCGTTGCCGACGGTGCTCAGCTGGTAGTCCTTCCTGAACTCTTCGCCTGCGGCTACGTACCGAACGCGGATATCTGGCGGTACGGAGAAACTATCAACGGTCCGACCGTTTCGTGGCTGCGATCAACATCGCAGCGTTACGGGATTTTCCTTGGTGCAGGTCTGCTGGAAATCGAAAACGACGACTTCTTCAACAGCTTCGCACTTACCAGTCCTGGGGGTGAGCTACTCGGTTGTGCCCGAAAGACCAGAGCAGAAGTTTACTGCTTCCGCTACGGCGCAGGGCGGCACGTGATTCGCACCGACCTTGGCATCATGGGTATCGGCATCTGCGCGGACAATCACTTCAGCGATTTTCCCGGTGCAATGCACCAGAGCGATGTCGACCTGATGCTGATGCCGCACGGCTCGCCGATGCCGTATAAAACATCCAACGTCATCAGCGAAAACGATATCGTTGAAACGGTCGAAAAGGCGCTCTCCGTGCCCGGCTTATACACGGATTCGCTCGGGATACCGGCGGTGTTCGTCAATGCAGTCGGCACGCTGCAACCTATGGCAGGATTGCTCGGCAAGTTCATCACCCCGGAGACCTTTCGTTTACGAGGCTTCTCGCGGATCGTGGATTCGGACGGAACGGTTATCGCCAGACTTGGAGAGGAAGAAGGCCTGATTGTCGGGAACATCACCCTCGATCCGTCACGAAAGACCTTCCGTACGCCGCCGGATCACGGGGGATGGCTGCATCGCGGATCCTGGATGACCCGGAACGTGTTGATGCCGGTAGACCTTGCAGTCGGCCGGTTGTCCTACGCCGTAAGCCGCAAACGACGACGGGCCGCACGGACGTCAGTCGCTGAGAAGATCCTGTAGGAAGGACCTGGTCTCGGCAGCGATTATCTCGGCCGCAAAAAGATGGACGTAATGCGACACGTCCAGAAGTCGGTACCGACCGCCAGCTGTTTCGGCATACTCAACGAGCAGCTCCCTCCAGTCCGGTACTGCAACGTCGGAACCATCAGACACAAACAGGTATATCGGTACATCAGGAACACCACCTGAAGCGACCAGCTCGGCATTGGTCTGGGCAAGAGATATCTCTGAGAGCATCTCACGCGTCATGGTGCGTCCGAAGAGGATGGAGCAATAGGCGGCAGTCTGCTCCGTCGACAGGTATCCCTGCGTTACCGGTGGTGCATTACGGCAGAGCGACGGGAAGAGACGCAGGAGCCCGGTCCGGGAAGCGAAGGCTACCATCGCGAGATAAACCCGGGGAGGAGGTATCTTCTCGTAGACCGACGGAACCGCAGGGTCGAGCCCCACGATAGCCGCAACTTCCTGTGGGTACATTTGTGCCCAGTACAGAGCCTCCAGGCCGCTCATGGAATGCGGGAACAGGACGTATGGTGGCTCGTGCCCACTGCCGAGCAACGCCGCACGGGTCTCAGAGAGGACGGTGGCAAGGTCACGCGACGCATCGCTGTCGTCGCTCCAGCCGTAACCGGCCCGTTCAACAACCACCGTCCGGTAGTCGTCTGAGAGTTTCCGGTACAGGCCCTGGAAGTCGTAGGTCGGCGCGGTCGTAGCGCTGCCTGAAAGAAAAACGAGGGTCGGCTGCCCGGCACCTTCGCTGTAGACATGTAGCCGGTGACCGTTGACCGACACGAGTTCGCCCGGTGGCTGGTAGGAGGCTCGTTCGCCAACCACCTGCACCCGGTGGTTGGCGAACACGACCGCAAACAGGAGAACGATAAGCGTCATCAGACCTGCGCCGAACAGGACAAATCGCGTTTCCATTCCAAATTTGTACTCCGAACCGGTATCTTGAGCCAAGCCCGAGTGAGCCATTCAGGGTCAGAAACGATCTCGCTTGTTTTTACTAATTATATTGAGTAAAATTACTCAATATGTTGAGTAATAATGATACAGCATACCAGCGGCCACAGGCAGCGGAACTCCGCCGTCGCCTTGCCGAGCCGCGTCGGTTCATACAAATGGTGGCTGGTCCCCGGCAGGTGGGGAAAACAACTCTCGTGCAGCAAATGATCAGTGAGGCTGGTCCGGACCTGCGATACGCAAGCGCTGACGAGCCGGTACTACGAGGCCCCGAGTGGATCGAGCAGCAGTGGGAGACCGCGCGTTTTACCGCGAAAGAAGCCGGTACGGACGGGGCAATACTGGCTCTTGACGAGATACAGAAAATTCCCGGCTGGTCCGAGACGGTCAAACGGCTCTGGGACGAAGATACGAGAAACTCCCTGCCCTTGAGGATCGTTCTGCTCGGATCAGCACCGCTCCTGATCGCTCGGGGGATGACCGAGAGTCTCGCCGGCCGCTTCGAACTCCTGCACCTGCCGCACTGGTCATTTGCCGAGATGCGGGAAGCGTTCGGTTTCGACCTCGACACGTACCTGTATTTTGGCGGCTACCCTGGAGCCGCATCACTGGTAGACGAGCCCGACCGCTGGCGCCGATACATTGCCGACAGCCTGATCGAGACTTCGATTTCCCGTGATGTGCTGCTTCTCACGAGAGTCGATAAACCGGCCCTGTTACGCCGTCTTTTCGATCTGGCGTGCCACTACTCCGGCCAGATCCTCTCTTACACCAAGATGCTTGGACAACTTCAGGACGCCGGAAATACCACCACCCTGGCTCACTATCTCGACCTGCTGGCAGGTGCAGGAATGGTGACCGGACTGCAGAAGTTCACTGGTGATGTTGCGCGCAGTCGAGGTTCGAGTCCCAAGCTTCAGGTCCTGAATACCGCCTTAATGAGTGCATCTACAGGGACGTCACCGGCGGATGTCCGGAGCGACCGGGAGTATCGCGGTCGTCTCGTCGAGTCCGCAGTCGGCGCACACCTCGCCAACGCGGCCGCATGTGGCGAATGTGAGCTGTTCTACTGGCGGGAGCGAGGTGCCGAAGTGGACTTCGTGGTTCGAGCACAACGGCGCGTGATTGCAATCGAGGTAAAAAGCGCTGCCAAGGGCAGGTTAAAACCCGGCGCGGCGGAATTCATTGATTCGTTCAGACCACACCGTACCGTGCTGGTCGGTGGCGACGGCATCGCATTAGAGGACTTTCTCTTTAAGCCGGTATCATACTGGATACAACCGTGATTACCGTCATGATCCGCTTACCCCGCCTGCATGCGCACCGAGGTCAGAAGTTTTCGGAAGGACTCTTTCACGCGCCGGTAGGCCTTGTTGTACGCGCGGCGGTACAGCGCGGTGATACCAAAACCGGCGCCTATCCCTGCCGCGGCTCCCGCGAGGCCGACAAGCACGGGCCCCGCAACAAGGCCGGGAGCAAATGAGGAAACGAGTATCCCCGCAGCGAGTGCTCCCACCCCGGCCGCAATCGGAACGGCAATAGCCTGAATGATCCGCAGGGCAATGGCGTTTACCCGAACGCTCCGGTCGAGGGATGTGTGCACGGTGATCTCGGTGCCCCCATCATCCTGTTCAGAAAGAATGATTGCGTATCGCTTGATCTCGGCGACCGACCTCACGCGATAGTGAAATGACTCGGTGTCAAAGCCCTGCCACACGGATGCTTTGTGTGCTGTCGGTGCCGTCGGAACCTCATACACAAGCGCTGTGGTGCGCTCATCAAACGCTACGATATCCACCGGCTCGGATTCGAACGAAGTGCCGCCGACAACCTGGCCAATAACAGCGCGCACCGAGGACACGGGCGCTGAGACTCTGACGCGCTCGCTCACCGTCTTCTCTGCAAAGCCGAGCGCCTTGACGTGCCATTGTGCGACAGGCTGGCTGTCGAGCTGAGGCTGCAGGCGCATCTCAAGAGCCGCCTGTCTGACGTGAGCCTCGTCTATACCGGATTCGAGCGCCGCCTGCAGGGCAACATCGTAGGAAACCGCGTCCGGGTGTTCGGGGTTCGGAAGCGCGTCGCGCATCTGCTGATCGGCCTGCTTCTGCGCCTCCTGCTGCAGGCGTGCGGCGCGTTCCCAGAGGTCGGATGCTTCGGATTCGCTCAGAGCGTCGTGATCGTATTTCATTACACCTCAGAAACTAACCGTTCTCGCGACACTGACTCAAGACTTGCCAATGAGGCCGCACCGTGGTACCACTTTTATCGAGATGATATACGAATTTGATGCAGTGATCGTAGGCGGCGGCGGCGCCGGTCTGTACGCAGCACTTGAGGCCTCGAAAAGTGCAAAGACCGCAGTTGTCAGCAAGCTTTATCCGATGCGCAGTCACACCGGAGCCGCCCAGGGCGGAATCGGCGCAGCGCTCGGCAATATAGATGAAGACAAGCCCGAGTGGCATGCCTTCGATACCGTGAAGGGCGGCGACTATCTCGTTGACCAGAATGCGGCAAAGATTCTCGCCGACGAGGCGGTGAAAGCGGTGTACGACCTTGAACACCGCGGACTCCCCTTCTCACGAACCGACAAAGGCCTGATTTCCCAGCGCCGTTTCGGTGGCCACACCAGCGAGTTTGGAAAAGCGGCAGTCAGGCGCGCCTGTCACGCGGCGGACCGGACCGGACACATGATTCTTCAGACACTCTACCAGCAGTGCATCAAGAATGATGTGGAGTTCTACAACGAGTTCCAGGTTGTCGACGTTATCATGAACGGTACGACCTGTACCGGCGTGATCGCATTCGAGCTCGCTACCGGCGAGCTGCATATTTTCAAGGCGAAAGCCGTCATGTTCGCAACCGGCGGGTTCGGGCGCATGTTCCGCATAACAAGTAACGCGCACGCCTATACCGGCGACGGTCCCGCGATTCTTGCCCGCGCCGGCGTACCTATGGAAGACATGGAGTTTTTCCAGTTCCACCCCACAGGCATACGCAGCATGGGCATTCTCATAACCGAAGGTGTCCGCGGCGAAGGTGGCATCCTCAAGAACGGCAAGGGCGAGCGTTTTATGGAAGAATACGCACCGACCCTGCTCGACCTCGCGCCACGCGACATGATCAGTCGCGCGATTGTGACCGAGATTCTCGCTGGCCGCGGAGCCCGCGGCGACGGCAAGATAGACGACTACGTCTGGCTCGATGCGACGCACCTCGGACGAGAGACCATCGAGAAGAAAATTCCGGATATTCAGGACTTCTGCAAGACCTACCTGGCAATTGACCCGGTGGAGAGTGCGATGCCGGTGCAGCCGACAGCACACTACGCAATGGGCGGTATACCGACCGATGTAGACGGGCGCGTAGTAAACACGAAAGAAGCCTACAGCGGTCTGTACGCTGCCGGTGAGTGCGCCTGTGTCAGCGTGCACGGTGCGAACCGCCTCGGAACCAACAGCCTCGTCGACCTGATCGTCTACGGACGCAGGGCGGGAAGCCACATCGCGGAGTACGTAAAATCAGCGTCCGCACCGGTCGTGTCCGACGACGCAGCCGAGGCCGCCCGTGAACGCATTGCCCGCATTCATGAGAATCGCGGCAAGGGTGGCGGAAACCCCGGTGAAATGTACAAGCGCATGCAGGAAACCATGATGAAGAACGTCGGCGTTTACCGCGACGAGGAAAGCATGAAGCTCGCCCTCTCCGATATGCAGGCCATGCGCGAAGAGTTCTCGACGGTCTCGGGACAGGACGAGACGGCGGACTTCAACGCCGAGATTCTGAGCCTGCTCGAACTGGAGAACCTGATCGACCTTGGGGTCCTGACTGCAGCAAGCGCGTTGAACCGGAAGGAAAGCCGCGGCGCTCACAGTCGGCGTGACTACCCCGATCGCAACGACGACGACTGGCTGAAGCACACGATGGCTTCTATGGACGATAAAGGAAGCGTGACAATTGACTACAAGCCGGTTGATCTCAGCATCTGGGAACCAAAACCAAGGGTCTACTAAATGAAAGTAACATTACGAATACTCAGAAATAACGACAGTACCAGCCACGAGTCGGTGTACAAGGATTATCCGGTTGAGGTTGAACCTACCGACCGCATCCTCGATGCACTCCAGTACATTACCTGGAATGTCGACGGTACGCTCGGCTACCGAAGAAGCTGTGCCCACGGCGTGTGCGGTTCAGATGCCATGCGCATCAACGGCCGCGAGAGACTCGCCTGCAAGGTGCTCTTTCAGGACGTCGTGGACGAAAAACGCTGGGTCAGAGAGCCAGGAAAAAAAGCAACACAGGTCGATGAAGAAAACACCGGCGACGACATCGTGATCGCCATAGAGCCGCTCATGCATCTTCCAGTGCAGCGCGACCTCATGGTCAACCAGACGAAGTTCTTTGAGAACTTCCGCGCGGTAAAACCGTGGATCGTTCCGAAGGAAGAACCGGGCGAGAAGGAATACGTGCAGAGCGAAGAAGAGCATGTACTCTTCGATGAAGCGACCAAGTGCATCAACTGTGCGGCGTGTTACTCGGCCTGCCCCATCCTCGACGAGAATCCGGATTTTATCGGACCGTCGGCGCTTGTACACGCAGCTCGCTTCGTACGCGACAGTCGCGACAAGGGTCTGTCCGAGCGCCTCGAAGCGCTTGATCAGCCAAACGGTCTGTGGGCCTGCACCAACCAGTTCGAGTGCACGAAGGTCTGCCCACGCGATATCAAGATCACCAAACTCATCAATCTTACCAAACGCGAGCTCACGAAATATCGTGCGTCGCGCGGTGAATCCGTCAACGACGGAAAATAATCCTGCACAACCCCGATATGAGGCACATTTGAGCTAAAAATGTGCCTCTGAGGGGCTGCTTCTACTTGGCGTTTTCCGACGCTTTAACGAAAATTGCGCTATGGGAACTGAAGCACGCCGCCGACAACAGACGAAGACCTATCTAATGGCAGGGATCGCCCTCGCCATTCTTGCCGCAGTCTACCTGTTGCCCGCACCGGAAGGTCTGCCACCGGAAGGTCTACGGATGATCGGCATTGCGCTGATCGCCGCGCTGTTCTGGTCGACCGAAGTTGTCCCCATTCCGGTGACCGCGCTACTCATCATCTTTCTACAGAGCACACTCGGTGTTCTGCCCCTGAACGTCTCTCTTGGTTCTATTGCCCACCCGGTCAACTCACTGATCTTCGTCGGCTTCGTCCTGTCGGCGGGGCTGGAAAAATTCGGGCTCGACCGGCAGATAAGCGTGAGCATTATCAAGATCGCCGGTCGGAATGTGCGAAAGCTCCTTTTTGCGATGATGGCCATAGTCGCAGTGCTTTCCATGTGGATGTCAAACACCTCCACGGTTGCACTGGTTGTTCCCATTGTCCTGAGCATGCTCGCGGTAAGCAAGGGCGACAACCCGAACATGAAGCGCGCCTTCCTCATCGGCATAGCCTATGCGGGCACAATCGGCGGCATTGCGACACCCGTGGGAACGCCGCCGAACCCCATCACCATCGGATTCCTGAGTGAGATGGCCGGCATCAACGTCAGCTTTCTCGACTGGATTCTTATCGGTATGCCCTTTACCGTCATCCTTCTTCCGCTTGCATGGCTGACACTGATTCTGATGTATCCTCCGGAGGTCAAGGAGATCGACATTCCGGACGAGGCGCTCGTTCTCGAAGAGACACAGCACAAGAAGTCGGACATTCGTCGCTTCGGTTTTATCTTCGCCACGATAGTGATTCTCTGGGTCGCCGAGTCCTTCATGCCGGTGCCGGCGAACTGGCTGTATCTTGTGGCGATCGGTGGCTCCATTGCCATGTGTCTGCCCATAATCGGCGTTCTCTCCTGGAAGGAGCTCAGTCGCGAAGTGAACTGGGGCGTTCTTATTCTCATTGGTGGCGGACTTGCCATGGGAACGGGCCTGAAGGAAAGCGGCGTCATAGACTGGCTGGTGAACAACTATCTTCTCCAGCTCGGCAACGTCTCCACACCCGTGCTGATCATTATCGTTGCCGGTGTAACAAGCCTTAGTATCATGTTCTTCTGCAGCATTACCGCAACATCGACCGCGTTCGTCCCTCTCGCAATTTCGCTTGCCATTCAGCTCAACGCGAATCCGCTCATTGTTGCAGCCGCAGCCGGAATCGCGTCTTCCTTCGCGTATCTGCTTCCCGCGAATACACCGCCCAACGCGATCGCGTACGCCTCAGGCCATTTCACCACAAAAGACATGATGAAGGCAGGCATCGTACTGTTGGCACTGTCCATAGTAGTCTTTGTTCTAATCTCACAACTGCTGTGGCCCCTGATATTCTAGTGTAAGTGTGCGTTTCCGTAAGCGGATTCGCACACACGCCCCGACCACGTGACACAAGCGTCACAAGGAGGCTTTATGCCATCCACTCCCCGCCGCGAATTCGGTATTGATTTCCCTCACACCGATCCTGAACACAGAAAGGAAGTCATCAGTTACCTGAATGTGAAGCTCGCCACCCACGGGCAGACCACCGTCCCTGTCGAAGGCGCCGCAAGTGCATTTGTAAATGCAGGCCTTGTTGCCAACTTCCGGCAGAAGAACCGACTCCTCTACGACTACCTGCCGCCTGCCGACCAGCGCATTCAGCAGTATCTCGAAACGACGCTGTCCGGCGTGGACAGCGATAACAGCGTTCCCCGATTGCCGGGTAATACCTTCGTGCTCGATCAGTACGGTCTCGCGCGCGAACTCTCGCTGCCGGCCGACGCCGATGAGTTTCATACCGATATCGTGCACAGTTACCGCACCAAACAGGGTGTGCTGCACAACCCGAAACACGACCGCCGTACCACAAAGGGCGTGTTCCACGTAGCTGAGGGCGGACTGCCGGTACCGCATGACAAGAAGGAAGTACCGAAGATCGCGTTCCTTCGCATGCTTAAGGTTGCATTGAATCCCCCGGAAGAGCTCGCGCGCTATCCCTTCACGTCAAATCTCGAACCGCCTGCACAGGGCTTCATCAGCCTCCTTCTGAAACCAATGGTGCAGCCGGAGATTACCGGAGCGGTCAGAAGTCGCTATACCGAGGTGCGTTTCTTTGCGCCGGGGAACCTGGTCTCGAATCTTGATTTCGTCGAGTCGATTTTCGGAAACGCGGGTGACCCCTACCTGCCGGAGAACGACAGCGCCCTGGATCCGTCGCACTGGACCGGCCACACCGGGTGCATAATTCTTGCGACACACCTGCTCGGACTGAACAAGAAAGACCTTGGTCTGCCGAACATCAAGGACGCTACGGAGCGGCAGAAGCACGACGGAATGTGCTGGGAACAGCCGGATGAAGTGTACAACGACGGCACTCCCTTCAAGATTACCTGTCGCGATGAACGCGGCGTCATGGTAACGCTCATTGCCGACAACTATTTCGGCTACTCCAAAAAAGAAGTCAAGACACAGATCAGTTACTCGGCCAACCTCATGGGTATGGCGGAGGAAGAACACGCCGGTGGCGCGCTCGCCTTTCCCGCGTACAGTCTTGGCATGAAGTTCGTACCCGAAGCTGCGTACCTGAGCACCAAGGGTCAGAGCTTCGCCGACCTGCAGAAATATCTCGGCGACAGACTCGAAATGCACGACGGGTATGCGACCGACCGCAACTATCCGGAAATCGTCTACCTGCCCGAGGATGCAGAAATCGACCTTGAAACGCAGACCGCCGACTGGACTGCTCCCGACGGTACCGAAAAATCACTCCGCGTCCTCCCCGAAAAGATCTACATTCACCCGACCGGGTATAAGGTGCACATGGAGCAGCATCCCGGGTCAGGCGCCTGGCGTCTGGTGGGGACTACGGCCGAAGGCACACTCTGCCACAAACCGTGCACCGTTTCCGGCGGCGGAAAGTCGGAGATCTCCAAGTCAATACTCGACGCGGTGCACTTTACCCCCCTGATTATCGCGGACTACAAGAACGACATGGACATGGTCGAGAAGATCATTACCCGCGACTACAGCGACCGGCACAAGCACAAACCCAACGAACCCGGACGGAGCCGTACCGTTCTCTCACCGAAACGAAGTCTCGGATCGGTCGTCAAGCTGCTCACACCGAGTCCACGCCATACCGACGAGTACAACGAGTGGCTGAAGAGCATCCCTCACCGGATCCGTTCGCTGGTGTTCCTGGTCAAACGCTTCTACAAGCAGGAGTGGGCCGAAGACTGGCGCAGCAAGTTCAGCGTCGACGTCGTCAACGGTTCACCCGGAAACATTCTGCAGTTTATGGGTCGTCCGGTCCTCGGGAGCTACCTCCGGGTCGGTCTTCAGTCCGACGGAACGGGCTGGACGCACAAACTCAGACAGGACTTCATGCCATCGCGCAAGGTGCAATGGGAAGACGACATATCAGCGTCCGTAGTTGTGCCCGCGTCGGTGCTCAAGGGGCTCAATCCGAACTACAAGGGTGTCAGCGTCAAGTTCGTCGAGAACTGCGAGTTCCGCTTCTTCCAGCGGCCCGACGAGGCCATACACCGTGGCTACGACAAGCAGGCCGAGCACGATCTTTCAGTTCCGCCGGTGTTTGCCTCGAACTTCGAGCCGTTCGAGCGGGAGAAGATTACCGACTTCGTGGAAGACACTCTCGCCTTCACCGAATACACAGAGCCGGTACAGGAACTTCTGCGCTCGGTTGAGGATGATGAAGACTGCGAGTTCTTCATGGTATCCTCAAAGCCGAGGATCTTCGAGGGCGCTCCTTCAAAGAACCCGCGCTACCTGCAGACCGACCCCGCGCAGCTCTTCCCCATAGAGCGCTACCTCGCCGACGTCGGCGTACGGCTGTTCCGGCAGGTGCCCGCCGATGAGCCGGTGCTCCATCCCATAAACGCCGTACTCCCGGGACGACGGAACAACCCTCCGGACCACAAGGCAGGCATACGCCCGCTCGCCGTGTACGGTCCTATCCACTACCAGGAGCTTCCCGAGCTCTTTATGGACTTCGTCTCGAGTCTGACCGGCAAGTCGCCGTCGACAACCGGAGCAGGCTCGGAAGGCGCTCTGACCAAGGGGCCCTTCAACGCGCTCGTCCCGACGACTGATCTGAACAACGCCCTGCTTTCGTACATCCTGACAGGCTACGAGGGGTTCACCTCCGCGGCAGGGTACATAGGACCGAATTACCGGGTTGATCACGACGTAAGTCTGCTGATTCCGGAGATCTGGTCCCGGCTCGAGCCAAACGAGCGCGACCCCGAGGCCCTGATCTCCAGGGGATACTTCGAGAAGATCGATGATTTCGAGCACAAGGGGAAAAAGGTCCTGGGCTCGCGTCTTGGATATCGCATGACCCGGGCGTTCACGACCGACTACTTCGGGCGCGTGTTCGATTCCCCGGACAATGTGTTCAACGACGAAATGCTCAAGCCCGAACTGCAGGGACTCGACGACTACGTCGACGGTATCAACAACATCGTTGAAACGCAGCAGCGCGTCGCGAAGGCCTACCTGGAAGACGGAAGCGTAAACGGCGCTATTCCTCCGCTGCAGGCGATTCTGCACATCATGGCCGAAGGCAGCTACAAGGGCATGGAAGCAGACGCCCCTGAGTTCCGGGCGATGTTCGACCGCGAGACGGTGCTTGCATCCGACTGGTACAAGGCCCGCCTTGACGCCTATCAGGCGCGCGAGATCGCGTATCTCGAACGCGAGATGGAGTACATCGAACGCGCCAGGAAGGACGGTGGTGAAGCGACCGAACGCGTCATTGAAGCACTCGCATTCTGTGAAAGCGAGATCAAGAACGTACGATCCGACGAGTACCGGAAAGGACTCATTGGAACCATCGGACGCGATGCGATCTATCAGGGATAAATCAGACTGACTGCCAACAGACAGTACGCACCGCGTATTCCGGGCCGCGCCTCCATTGGGGCGCGGCTTTTTTTT
>RECN01000070.1 GCA_007694005.1 Spirochaetaceae bacterium | reverse complement strand
ATGTCACGCACGTGCTCGTCTTTACCCGCGACATTACGAACCTCAGTCAGGTCGAGTCCAGACTGCACGAGTACGAGTACCGTGATCCGACTACCGGTCTGTTGAATCGAAAGTCACTTGAACGCAGTCTGGAAACTGCGCTCGCTGTCGATGCGGCATCCGCGACGACGATCGGCGTGGCTGTCCTTTTCGTGAAGCTCAGCGGGATCGCAGAGGTCAACCGCATCTACGGACATCGTTTCGGTGATCTGCTGCTCGAAGACGCCGCACTGCGTATCCGAAAACACCTTTCGCCCATAGATGATCTGTTCCGGTTCAATGGTGATGACCTTGTGGTCGTCTGTCCCGAAAATGCCCGTAAGAGCGATGCAGCACATCTCGCCCAGTGTATAGCCGACGCGATTGCCGTGCCCTATACCTTCCAGAACAACGTGTTATCGATACGCGCGGCAATCGGCATTGCGCTGTTCCCGGACGACGCGGAAAACGAACTTGAGCTTATACAGCACGCGGCCTCTGCCTCGGCGGAGGCAAGCAACCATACAGCTCCCTTTCGCATGTATAATCGCAGCCTTCACGAAGCTGCCACCTCGAAGCTCAAGCTTCTGTCGGATCTTCGCGGTGCCTTTGATGAACAGCAGCTCCTGCTGTACTACCAGCCCATTGTCGATCCGGAAGGGAGAATACTCGGTGCCGAAGCGCTGATACGCTGGCAGCATCCCGAACTCGGGCTCCTTCCACCCGGCCGCTTTGTGGGCCTTGCCGAGGAATCCGGCCTTATAGCACAGCTTGACCGCTGGGTGTTGTTCGCAGCCGCACGGCAACTGGCCCAGTGGAACAGCCGGCCCGGGTTCTATGTTTCTGTGAACCTCAACGCCGGAGAGTTCGCCCAGCCTGATCTGCCTGGCATCGTCGTCGGTGCGCTGAAGGCGGGTGGTGTCGGCAATCCGGCACAGCTGAAGCTCGAAATAACCGAGAGCTGTTCGATGAAGGACCCGGCGCTTGTCGTTAAACGCATACACGAGCTCAAAGAGATGGGAATCGATGTCTGGATTGATGACTTCGGTACCGGCTATTCATCGCTCAGCTCGCTCAAACAGCTTCCGGTTCCCGTTCTGAAACTCGATCGTGCCTTTGTTATCGAGCTTGATGAATGTCCTGAAGACGTTGTCTACGTATCAACGATACTGAACAGTGTGCGATCCCGCGGGAAGGAAACCCTGATCGAAGGTGTTGAGACACTTCAGCAGTACACGATTCTGCGCCGTATCGGCTGCGTTGCCATGCAGGGCTACTACTTCTCCCCACCGGTGCCGCCGGAAGCTATCTCGGAGCTGATTGCGGCGGATGAGCTCCTGCCGAAAGCGCTGTAAGTTTCTGCTTCGTGCACATCAATGCAAGAAGCACTGGATTAAATACCCGAAAACCTTTTGAATCGATCCGTGCGGTTCGTGTCTTGCACCGCACAAAGGATGTAATGCTGTGAAAATAACTGGAATCAATGTGTATCAGGTAGACCTGCCGCTGAAAGAAGGCCGCTACTCGTGGTCGGAGGGGAAGTACGTCGAGGTGTTCGACAGCACGGTCGTCGAGATACAGACCGACGGTGGGGTCACCGGATACGGCGAGGTGTGTCCGCTCGGGCCGGTATATCTGCCGTCCTACGCAGAAGGCGCGAGAAGCGGCATTGCGTTTATCGCAGGCGAGCTCATCGGGCTTGATCCGACTAACATTGGCATGGTCAACGAGGTCATGGACCGTTCGCTGAAGGGGCATCCGTACGTCAAGTCGGCGATCGACATGGCCTGCTGGGACCTGTTCGGCAAGGCATGCGGGCAGCCGGTCTGTAATCTGCTTGGCGGGCGCTTTGGCGAAGATGTTCGCCTGTATCGGGCCATTTCGCAGCGCCCAGCTGAGGAAATGGCCAGTAATGTGGCCGGTTACCGGGAGGAAGGGTATCGCCGCTTTCAGCTGAAAGTTGGTGGGAAACCACACGATGACATACAGCGAATCAGGGCCGTCGCCGCGGTGATGCAGGACGGAGACGTTCTCGTTGCCGATGCCAACACTGGATGGCTGATGCACGAAGCGGTACGGATTGTCCGCGCGGTCGCGGATATTGACGTCTACATCGAGCAGCCCTGTCCAACCTACGAAGAGTGCCTGACAGTACGTAGACAAACGAATCACCCTTTTATTATTGACGAGTCGATGTACAGCATCGCCGAGATCCTCAGGGGTCATGCCGATCGCGCGATGGACGCGGTCAACATCAAGATCAGTAAGTTCGGCGGACTCAGTCGCGCCGCAAAGGTTCGCGACCTCTGTGTCGAGCTTGGCCTCGCGATGACAATCGAGGACAGCTGGGGTGGGGACATTATCACCGCTGCTATCGCACACCTCGCGCATTCAACCCCGGAACGCTATCGATTCAGCTCCACGGACTTCAACAGCTACGGCTCGCGCACGATCGCCGAAGGCGCTCCGAAGCGCGTGAACGGTGGAATGAAGGCCTCCGAACGTCCCGGGCTCGGCGTCGATGTCATACTGTCCGAGCTCGGAGACCCGGTGCTCAGATTCTGATCGATACTGTACGATACGAAGTCTCATGACTTCGTATTCCGCCTATCTCGTTCACGTCTGGGTCCGTGGTCGGCAGCTTCGCATGGCAGGGAGGCTCTCAGATGGAAGGAGCTTCGCCGCCCTTTCGTCTCTGCCAGAGCGGCAGCGCTTCCTCGACGGCGCCCGGCCGATCACCGAGCAGTCGATCGCAGATCCACGGGTCGCCGACGACTGGCAGACCTTCGGCGGCACGCCGCTGCGTGAGGCGTCGAAGCGATCGGGCGCGACGCTGCCAGCCGACCCGTACTCCTCCACGCAGACTGGCTTCGGCGCGGCCGAGGAGTTTCTGCTCTTTGCCGGCATCAGGGGGCCTGTGCAGATCACCGGGCCGAGCATTCCGGGGAAGCGCGTGGACCGCGTCTTTCAGAATCCGGGAATTGCAGCGTCTGACCACCGCCCCGACGTCGTGTGGCTCGCCTTTGACCTGGAGACAGACCGTGAACAGCGGGTGACCGCCGTGTCGCTCGTGAGCGGGGAACGACGCGCGGTGCTGTACGTGCGCGCGGGTCTTGCCTCCGCGCCCGGCAGCGGCGACGCGACCCCAGGTGAAGTATTGGGCAGCGATGGCGCCCCCTCGCCCCGGGGCGTCACCATTCCCGGCGCCGAGGCCCGTGAGTATCAGAGCGAGGCAGCCCTCCTTGCCGCATTCTGTGACCTCGTGCGCGCATGGGACCCGGACATAATTACCGGATGGAATATCATCGATTTTGACTTTCCGGTGCTCACAAAACGTCTTGCCGCGCACAGCCTGCCGTTCGATATCAGCCGGGCGGACGATGAACCGGCCGAGGTCCGCCGACCGGCTGCCACAGGCCGCGCCAGCGACGGGTCCACCTCTGCATCAGCCGGCCGTCGCCCCGGCAGCACGCGCGTGGTCGTTCCCGGCCGGCAGGTGGTCGACGCCATGCGCATTGTCCGCGGCACGGGTCGCAGCTTCCCCGATCTTAAGCTCGAGACGGTTGCGCAGGAGGTGCTCGGGCGGGGCAAGCACATCGCAGCGAGTGGACAGGCAAAGATGGCCGAACTCGAGCGGCTTCAACGGGATGACCCCGAGGCGTTTTGTGCGTACTGCCTTGAAGACTCGCAGCTTGTGCTCGACATACTCGGTGAGATGCAGCTTGACGAGCTGACTCTGATTCGCGCCTGCCTGACCGGCATGAACTTCGACTATGCGTGGACGAGCATTCCCGCGTTTGAGCGCATCTACGCGCTTGAGCTCATTCGCCGCCGCACCCTGCCGCCACGCGATCCAATAGCTGCCGGAGCGGTTACCGGAGCCGCCGGGGGCACCGTACTCGACCCCATACCCGGGCTGTTTGCCAACGTGCTCGTGTTCGATTTTCGCAGTCTGTATCCCTCGATCATGCGGACATTCAATATTGATCCGCTGGTATTTACACGTACTCAGCAGACTGCGCTTCGGGAGAACCAGAGACCGGATCATCAGGGTGATGATGATACCCCGACGGTTGCCAGCGACTTTCCGAACAGTCCGGACTCCGCGGTCGTGACGGCACCGAACGGCGCATCCTTCTCGCGCGAGCCAGGGATACTCCCGGAACTGCTTGGTGGTTACTTCGCGGCTCGCACCCGTGCGATCGCCGAGAACGACTCTTCCGCTGCCTTCGTCTACAAGATTCTCATGAACTCCTTTTACGGCGTGCTCGGGTCGGGGAACTGCCTGTACGGGCACAGCGCACTCGCCGGTGCGATTACCGGCTTCGGTAAGCTCTGTCTGCTCTTCGCGCGTGACTGGTTCGAAGCCAGGGGTTTCAGGGTTCTGTATGGCGATACCGACTCGGTTTTTGTGTACGCGGGCGGCGAGGACCGAGGATCCACCGCAGACCGGCTCGCCGCAGAGCTTAACAGCGAACTCTCTGCGAAAATCAACGTTGAGTATGGAGTTGAGTCATTCATCGAGATACGGAGCGACACGGTGTACAGGCGATTTCTCCTGCCGCGGCTTCGAGGTGGAGGACGGCGTGAGCAACCCGGTGCTGACAGCGAACCAGTCCGCGGGCGGGCAAAAGGCTACGCCGGATCTGAGGCGGCGACCGGGGCGTTGCAGATCAAGGGCATGGAGGCAGCGCGAAGCGACTACACTGCACTTGCAAAACGATTTCAGACCGAGCTGCTTGAGCTTGTGTTTACAGATGCGCCGGCCGAATCGATCGATGCATACGTCCGGGGAATGCTTGCCTCGCTTACACAGGGGGATCTGGACGGGGAGCTCGTGTATCACAAGATGCTTCGTCGCCCGGCCGAAGAGTACGAGCACGCAGCGTCACCCCAGGTCAGAGCGGCTCGCGCGGCAGGTTGGACCCGCCGCCGTGGCCGGATCTCGTACCTCATGACGGTCGCCGGCCCCGAGCCGGTGGATGCTCATCAGTCTGCCATAGACTACGCCCACTACGTTGAGCACCAGCTCCGTCCGATCTGGGACAGCGTAGCCGAGGCAGCCGACTTCGATGACTCGCTTGTTTCAGGAACCCTGCCCGTCGGGCAGGCCCTGTCGGCCCTCCACCCGCTGGATGATCAGCTCGAGCTCGGGTTTTAGGCGCTTTGCTGTTCTTCGGCCACTGCATGTACAGCCGCGTCGCGACACCGGATGTTCTCATATGGTCGTTCTTGAAACGATTTATGGCAGTCGGTATCCGATTGTGGCTGAAAACTCCGCGGACGGTTGAAGGAGTCCGAAATCGAGCATCTTTCTGACAAACCGGAAACCGATGGCGACTCGTTCGACATTCACGACCACACCGAACGAGGTGTGAGGTAGCGAAACCAATGTCAGGTACTCTGACCATTCCGGATCTTCATCGGCTTCGAATACGGCCTGTGGAGCCGATAGAAACATGACGGTCGCACCGGCACCGACATAGATGTCGAATACATTTCCACCCGGAATCGGGAAAAACGTCAGTTCACCGTGGGAAGACAGAATACGTGTTCGATAGCTAACATACTCATCGTTCAGCTCGTCATAGAACTCAAGATTGATCCGCGAAAGCAAGACATCCATGTACGCACCGAGATGGCTATCCGGGGCGCGGGTCTGAAAGTAGACACCACCAATGGGACCTGTTCCACTGGCAAGGACGCTATCGAACTCGGATGGAAAAGGAAGAAACTGGTTATTCATCCGCAGCGTGGTTTCCTCATTCCCGAATGGGCCGATTACGAGTCCAATGTCATGAGACATGGTAGGAAACACTGCGAAGCAGAGTAGCACAGCGACCAACAAGCGTTTTTCAGCCATAGAGCCTCCGTATTAGATGATGATCTGATTCAGTATGTGTTTCCGTCAATGCCGGTCGCCCCCGCCATCTCGCCGAAATATTTCAATTTTTTAGAAACCGTTCCTTGCATCCGGTATCTGGGAGCGGTGTACGGCGCGTATATTGACATCAGTTTCTCAAGCCCGGAGAGAATACGCTGAACCTGAAACTGCTTCGGCTTGCGCTTTCTCAGGTGGACGCGAACAGCGCATATGACTTGGACCACAATCTCTGTGCGTATCAGAATTTTCTGCTCGACCCGGCTGGGCACTGTGATATGTATGTCGAAGAGTGTCACCGCGGATTCTTTGAGAACCTTCGCGCTGGCCGGCAGGATCTGCCGTATCTCCGGGGTCCGATTGTCCGACTGAGCGAACGCCCACCGGAGCAGGTTCTCGGTCGGGTGTACAGCACCGCCTGCTATCTGGAGGACTTGCTCCCGGCCTAGTCGAAGTCCCATACTCGAAGACGATCTGCCCATTCCACCATGCTCTCGAGGGTATATCCGTCCTGCTGCAGTGCATTCAGTGCAATAATAAACGATCCCGCCTGGAAACTGAGTTCGGACTGGTTTCGTAGAGCTGTCCCGTGAAGATACACAGCAGCTTGGTCTCGAATCGTAAAAATCCTGTCTTCGGTTGCGGCAGCTGCAGACGAGATTCTCCGTTCATGGCCGTCGCGAAAAATCGCATGAACGCGCTCCGCCTCAAACTCCTGCGTAAGGTCAAAGGCTCCGACCCAGAAGGGTTCCGTCGTGGTGTCTACGACAATATCTGCCTGCCAGTGTCCCTCCATTGCGACTGCCCATTCTGCGTATCCTTTTGATTCAACATAGTCTTCTCCAACTACGTGAAAATGGTACGCCCACAGTTGCGCGTCATGCTCATCCGGGAGCAGGGATAAGGTCTTTATGATCGTATCAGATCGCAGCACCGGCCGGAGACGTTCTCCGGACAGCAGGTTCTCCAGAGAAACCGGATCGCCTCCGAGAATCCATACGCGGTTCGGTTCTATCTCGAGGCCCGTCCATACGTGAAACTCTTCGTCCCCAAACAGCTCCCCTTCGACCACTGCACCGTCGATGCGTCGCCAGTTCCCCTCGCCAATGGCCGTGTCGGGAAGGTCCTGAAGAGCGCATTCCCGGCGCGCTGCTTCCAGATCGCTATAGGTGAACGGCTCGTTCATAGCTATGCCTTGAACGAATACGTTTCGCGCCTCGATAACCGACTCCTGCATTACCTGCATGCTCCATCCTGCGTGTGCCTGGGAAAGCATGGCTTCGACTGCAGGACTTCTCGGATAGCTCGCGGGATTACTGATATCCGAGATAATAAGTTCGGACACCCGGTATCCTACAGGTACGAGGTCAAGGCTCAGGAAGTCCTGTACAGGAAGGGGGACAATATTCCAGGCCGGATCAGGAGGCAGAAACTCGGTCCGGGCAGCAACCGGCAGCTCGTCGTAGGCACGCGCGGAGGCGGCAACCGAATCCCATTCGATGCGCTGTGGATCGCCAATTCTGCGGCGTACGAGCGTGTCGAGTACTTCGTCTGCCATTTCCGGCTGTTCGAAGGCCCCGATCATGAGGTCAAGATGTATGCCTGTGCCTCGTTCGTACGCACGAAGCAGGTAGGTGTCAAACTCCTGTAGCGCAGGGCTGTTCAAGGCAGATGTCGCATCGCTTCGTACGCGAAACCGGTCAACGCGAACGGCGTACGGGGTATCCTCGCCGAATGGTATGTCCACGTTCGACCGCTCACCAAATTCGGCAGCGACCTCGCGACGTTCAATGGCTGTAGCTGCCACCTCTGGTCGGGCATCTACCGTGGGGGAAGGCAAAGGAGCATCGGGTGCCATGTCGAGTACCCAGAAGTCGGTGCAGAGCTGCGGGTACACTGAGGAATCCTGTTCGAGTTGACGTATCATGGCCCGGCCCGCTGCAGCCGAGGGAAACGATTCGGTCAGGTAGACCCGGTGAAACGCCCTGCCGTGAACTGCGGCGTGTGTTGTTTCAGCTTCGTAGCCTCGTACTGCAAGCGCATCTATGAGTCCGCGCGCATTGTGCGTAACAAGAAACGAGCCAAGTACGACCCGATAGTCCGGCTCTGCATGTGCTATCGTTGACGACAGTAATACGAGGAATACAGCAAAAAAAGCACTATACTGACCAGACGTACGTACACTCATGCCACAAATCGTAGGCTGTGAGTGGTGTCTACGCAAGAGCAATTGCATTGTTGCACTCGCACTCGAAATTACGCCATGAATCAGCACTTATGGTTGCGAATACCGGAAAACTGTGTCAGCTTGTATAAATAGAGCTGGGTGCAGGATCCAGTGCGAAAATCAAGAGGAGAGGAGTTTGCTCATGCGTAAGGTAAGTTTGGGTTTTTGTGGTGTGGTTCTTGGACTGCTTTTACTGGCACCCGCAGTGTTCGGGCAGGATTTCGGCAATACTATGACCGAAAGCAGACTGTTCAACGTCGAAATGGGTTTTTTAGCCGGATATGACTTTGGAGCAGAAGAAACAGTTACCGGCTCTTCAACGGCTCTAAACCTCGCGATCCTGGAAAACGCTGAGATTGGTTTCGTGCGAGTCAGTTTTAGTAGCGATGATGGTGTCGCTGTAGCCGACACCTATAACCTACTGCGTTTTAATTACTTCTTTACTCAGCAGCTTTCGCTCAGCCTTGCGTCCGGGGCGGAAAGCGGCTCGGCTGCCGGATCACTTGGCGGCAACTTTCTCCTGGTTCGGAGCATTCCCGAAGACGGTTTCTCCTCGACAATGAAGATCAATGTTCAATACCTGTTTAATGAAGCTGCGGGTATAGGAGATGGTACCCTGGGGATTTCGTTGCTCGGAACCATCGGGCTTTAAGGTTATGGCAGGATCAACAGGAGTATTCCTTATGAAACGTTGTACGCTTTTTCTACTGATTGCCGTTCTTTTGTTTGCCGGTCTCGGTAGCCTCTCTGCCCAGAATGCGGAGGCAAACATACTTGGAATCGAAATCGGACAGGTAACAGCCTGGAACTTTCAGGCCGACGATTTCGGCACGAGTGATCTGCTCGGACTCCACTTTGGTATGACGGATGACATGGAGGTCGGTGTCGTCTTTCTGAGTGGTGACGGTGGCAACATGCCAATGTTCAGCCTTCTGCGCATGAGCTTCTTCCTTCAGGAAGTATTCGGACTTCATGTGTCAACCGGAAACTCAGCTGGTAACGTCGCTGGTGGTATCGGCGCGTTCACCGTCCCGGTTCGTCGCGAGTTCGACGAAACGCTCACAACGTCGCTCCGGATTTCGCTTGATTATTTGAATCCCGATTTCAGCGGAGTCAGTATTACCGAGGGCATACTTGGTCTCGGGATTTCGGGTAAAATCTCGTTTTAAGCTACGGCACCATTACTGAGTCGGCCGCGGAGAGATACCATTCTCCGCGGCCCGAGTCAATCGTGAATGGAGATCTCATGAAACGAGTGTATGTTGCTGCAGTAGTTCTCTGTTTTGTTACAGGCACGTTGTCCGCGCAAGCAGCGGATCGCATAGACGGCGTGCTCGCTGAGCCCGCCCTACGGTACGGAAGTGCAGCGTACGTGCTTCTTGGGGTAAACGGCCTCGTGGACCCGGATGCTTCAGCCGAGCAGGCAATTGAAGTACTCGCAGATCTCGGGTTCGCTATTGACGGGAAATCTGCAGACGATCCTATGACTCTTGGCGATCTCTCACTGCTCCTTATGCACGTTTTCGAAATCGACGGTGGGCTCATGTACACGCTGCTCAGGCAGCCGCGCTATGCCACCCGGGAACTTGAGTTTCGCGGAGTCATTCAGGGTCGTACATTTCCGGATATGTCGGTAAACGGTGAGCGCGGTATACGTATCATTAATCGAGCGGTCGCTCTGCGGGAAGAGGGACGGATATGAGACAGTGTGCCACGTGTGTACTGCTTTTCGCGATTCTCGTTCTTTCATCGACCCGGCTGTTTTCCCAGGACCCTGCGATCGGGGACTGGGGCGTGACTGTTGATGTACTGCGAGGCCTGCGTGCCGCAGAACACGTTGCTCAGGATGCGCGAACGAGTGCGCTGAGTACCGCGCTCTGGGGGCGTCGGATCATCCCTATCGGTACGGAAAGTCGTCTGGACTTCGCGATACAGGGAAGCTACAACTGGAGCAGTGGTCAGGTTTTCGCCAATCTTGACCTCGCGCGCATGGACGGGCTTCACCCCTTCATTCTCGGAGAGTCGTCCGTGTTGCGTACCCGCGTTGGGCGCTTTCGGGTCGCAGACCCAAGTACGTTCGTGATAAACGCAGCAGTCGACGGGCTTTCGGTCAGACTCGAGTATCCGGCTGTCCGCATGGAGCTCACGGGCGCTTACACCGGGCTGCAGCTTAATCCGGTGAGCAACGTCCGAATGACACAGGTAGACCTCGTCGAAGAAAACGACGACTCTGCGACCTTTGCTCCGCCACGGGCAGTCGGTATCGCCGCGATCGAGTTCCCTGAACTCTTCGCACGACAGTCAGTGTCGGTTGCAGTCATAGGACAGTATGACTTCCGTGACGCGGCGAGTACCCAGGACACACTTAATTCCGGCTATGCCGTCCTCGGGGTGCGGGGCCCACTATTCGGTGGTCTGTACCATGACGTTTTTGGTATAGCAACTCAAGGTGTGTGGGAGCAGGGCAACCAGAGCGAATCCTATTTCGGCTACCTTGGCTCAGTGCGACTGAGGCTTTTTTTGCCCGAGTTTTTCGCCTCCCGCGTAAGTGTGCAGGCCGTATACAGCAGCCACGACGACGTCGACGCTTCGAGCGGGTTCGAGAACCGCTACCGCCCGATCAGCAGAAACCGCCTGGGAACCGCAGTGTCCGTTGCGCTTGAGAATCTGCTCTACGGAGAATTGAGCTACTCGCTACGTCCGTTTATCGGTTCCGACTCTGCACAGGCACAACGGGTGCAGGTACAGCTTGCCGGGCGAACGTACTTTACTACTTCTGACAGCCCGGCTGCGCTTGATCCCAGAACTGAGGGCTCAGCCGTATATCCGGGTTTTGATCCTGAGCCGACGGGAAGGCATATTGGAAGCGAAGGGGTTCTTCGACTGAACGCGCGTCCGTTTTCGGACCTTGGACTCGGAGCGACAGTCGGACTCTTCGTGCCAAGCGTAGGAGATCCGGGTGTCTTTACCAATGATCGGGGTATTCAGTTTCTTTCTCGACTTGAACTGTCGACCCGGTTTTAATCCTCACGAAAGGAGCACAGACGTGAAACGAACCATAGTATTTGCCGCTGCGCTCGTACTTGTAACTACACTGGTGTCTGCTACTGAAGTGGAAGTTATCGAGCTTGAAGGACGCGTCGAAGTCCGACAATCGGAAGGCGCTGCCTGGGAAAATGCAGAAGTCGGCATGATCCTGCCCGTCGGTACCATGATATCTACCGGCTTCCGTTCAAGCGCGGTGCTCGCAGTAGGGCCCGACGCGCAGTTGAACGTTGATTCCCTCACGCGGCTGGGAATCGATGAGCTTATAGAGCGCGAAGGTGTGGTCGAAACGAGCCTGAACCTGACTGTTGGTCGGGTCCGTGGCGAGGTCCGCCGGGCTGCGGACCGTCAATCCGACTTTCAACTTCGAAGCCCGACGGCAACTGCGTCCGTGCGTGGTACGAGTTTTGAGTTCGATGGAGTAAACGTTCGGGTGTTCGAAGGTCGTGTGGATCTTGCGAATCGTTTTAACCAGCGCGCATCCGTTGGAGCTGGTGAGCTTTCCAGCACCACCGGAGACGAGCCACCTCCCACGAGCGATTCCAGTCGTGAAGCAGAATCAAGCGTAAGTATCTACACGGCTGGTGCCGAGGATCGAACTGACAGCACAATCGAAGGCCGCGAATCCGACCGTTCGACCCTCCAACTGACACTGGACCTGCAACAGCCGGAATAAAAGTCGATACACCAGTTCTACTGTTCTGGTGGAATAAAATCCCCATTTTCACCAGAACCATTCTCCGTATCTGGTATAGGGTCTCCGAAATCAATCGTCCAGTTGATTCCGACAGTTGTGCGGACTGGTGGGGGGCCATCGAACAACCCGACATCTGCTTCGCCTTCGAAGTTAATCACAAGTCTTCCACCCTGGCTTGGAGGAACCCCACCCACAAAGCCCATATCCAGATCAATTACATAGTTATCGCCTTCCGGATCATATAGCTCCGGGAAAATGAGTAGGTAAATGCCTTGCGAGCTATCCTCGATGTATAACTGCCATAAGCTTCCCGGGTCGTTAGTACGAGTAAAACTCGACGGAATTTCGTACGAACTGAAACTCGGCTCGAGACTTGCTGGACTGTCGATGAGTTCTATACCCGAAAAATTAGTAGCCATAAAGCCGGGTCCAAAGAAATAGATAAGAGAATAACCGTCGGCGAAAGGAATAACTTGTGCAATCTCGTGCATATCCAGACTAAAATCTTCGAATCCCTCAACCGATACCGTTGATGTTACAGTTATTTCGTAGTTTCCAGCTATAAGTGTACCAGCACGGACTTCTGGCGGTTCCCACGGAAACCTGTCAAGCGATATACCCAGTGAATCAAGCGGCTCAAAATACGACGTTGGCAGAATTGCTGGTTCAAACTGAAGCACCGAAGACAGATTGATCTCTTCACGAACGATCGAACGTGGTTCCAGGTTTATCGCAGCTGCGCCCCAGTATATGTCGTCTGTATAGTCAAAATAGCTCGTAAGATTACTATTCTCGTCTTCCCCAAATACACGCTGCCCCTGTATCGCGTACACGATATAGTCAGTCTCTGGTTTAAGATTACGGAAGGTTATCGCCTGTGTACCGTCTTCTATTGCAACTCCCTGCCCGAAGAGCCAGAAGAACCGCGAACCGCGCAATGTAGTGCCGTCCTGAAAAGCCCGTAGCACAGCGCTGTCCGACAATCCTAGTTGTTCAGGGCGGAGTCGTCGCGCGCCCTCTGGTGGCGGGCTCCCGTTCCCGGGGAGAGGAGGCAGTTCATTGGACTCCAGATACAGCTGTTCGAATCGATCTGCTTCTATGATGTGGACAAACAGTTCTGTGTCCGGCGTAACTGACGATGCGCTAATTCGGCCGTCGCCGGAGCTGATCCCCGGGCTACGTGGCACAATGATCTGCAGCTCCGTATCAACCACCGTATCGTTCAGGGTCCACTGGCACGCGTTAAGCACGAGAACGACCGATAGTAACGTCAAAGCTGCGCGGAACAGATTGTGAACTGGCAAAAAGAGGGCTCGTGAGCGTCCCGATTTGGTCATGATTAGTCCTCCTCCAGGAAACTGCATCTGGAACGGGCACCAGGGCCGTAAAACCAGCCAGTCATACGTAGAGTCTAAAGCGAGTGGTTCTCAGGGTCAATGAACACGTTTTCAAAGCGGCTGCTGGTATCCTGCCGGACTCGAAGACCCAGTGGAGGCTGAGCATGTGGTGTTCCAAGGTCAATGTCACCGTCCCGCACCGATACGCCCGGCGGGGTGCATACGCACCCCCATGTACATGCGCTTCTTAGTATACAAACATGGAACTAGTTGTCTCAAAGTGGCACATGAAATACCCGTCAGGCTTAGCGACCTCGGAAAACAGAACGAATCAAATTGCGGATGAAGCGGCTTACTCCGTAGGAAGCTTCACTGGAAATCTCGCGTCTGGCCTGTCCGGCCATTTGACTGCCGAAGCGTTTTCCCGCACCGCTTGCGGCACCGGCCATTCCGCGAATACGTGATTCGCGTGCCTGTGCGGTTTCGCCGGCGTCGCCTTCTTTCGGCTGGAAGTTATAGTCTGTCTTCCATCCATCTTTGTCGCCTATGGCATCCGCGAAGATGCGCGTCACGGCGGCTGTGTCGAAGTCCCTCTTGGCACTTGAATACATGCCTGACCCATCGCGGTACTCCACGAAGAGCCGGTTGTGCTCTCCGGCCGCCTGTACGAACGAGTCGTTTGGCAGATTGATGATGCAGTGGTCGATTCCGCTGCCAATGCGATCGAGCGTTTCTCCGATCTGCGCCTCCGACGGGTTACTGATGGTTGCTCCGGTGGAGTCTTCCAGGGAAATAGTTGCCATTGTCATTCTCCTTTATGATCTCAGTATACAGGGGCTTACTGGTCAAGACAGCTGTTTTCGACCAAAAAAATCGCCTGAGGTGAGTCGGCCCTTGTGGAACTCACGCGTGATGGCCTGTACCCGAAGCACAGCGGTATATTCAGCCTCATGGAAACAAGTCCTGACACTCGGTATCACGGTGCGGTGTACGGCGCGTATATAGGCGACGCCCTCGCGATGCCCGCCCACTGGTATTACAACACCGACGAACTGCGTCGCACCTTCGGCCGCATCGATCGTTACCTGACACCTCCTCGCGAGCATTCCGGCAGCATCCTGTGGCGAAGTACCTACGCGCCGCGTGAGCCTGCGTTCGACATTCTCGGCGGGCAGCGGCAGTATTGGGGTAAGCGGGGTGTACACTATCATCAGTTTCTCAAGCCCGGAGAGAATACGCTGAATCTGAAGCTGCTTCGGCTTGCACTTGCTCAGGTGGATGCGAACGGTGCCTATGACCGGGACCGCTATCTCTGTGCGTATCAGAGTTTTCTGCTCGACCCGGCTGGGCACCGTGATACGTATGTCGAAGAGTGTCACCGCGGGTTCTTCGAGAACCTTCGCGCCGGCCGCCCGCCGGAGAAGGCGGCCGTGCAGGAGAAGCACATAGGAGGCATGGTTGCGGTCGTTCCTCTATACGCGGCACTTCGACAGCTGGGGCACTTGGATGCCGAGGCTCGACGTTCTGTGCATGCGCACGTCGAAGTCACCCACGCCGGCCGGCAGGTTTCGGAGGCTGTCGAAACAATTCTGACTGTTGCTTCAGAGGTGTGGGAGGGTTCCCCGCTTGCCGACGTGCTGACCGGACACCTGACTCGGCAGGATCTGCCGTATCTCCAGGGTCCGATTGTCCGACTGAGCGAACGCCCACCGGAGCAGGTTCTCGGTCGGGTGTACAGCACCGCCTGCTATCTGGAGGACTCGCTCCCGGCTACGTTCTATCTCGCGCTGCGTTACGCCGGTGACCCGGAAGAAGCACTGATCGCCAATACCATGGCCGGCGGCGACAACTGTCACCGCGGCGCGGTGCTCGGGGCTCTGCTCGGACTGGACGGCGGGCAGGAGTGCTGGCCAGAGGACTGGCGATCGGGGCTTGTCGAACCCACCGTGTAAGTGCCGGCAGCCCCGTCGGTGCTCGACGAGGCGCTACAGCCCGGCCTCCTGCCGAACCGGGTTTTACGTGGAACCGCTGAGCTCAACCCGATACACAATCGTTAACGGTTCGGTGGATGCGGTTGCGACTATCCTGCCGCGGCGCAGCATGCCCGTGCGGGTACAGTACAGCTCGTCGTCGAGGGAGATCTCTGTTCCCGGGGTGAGCGTCGTAATGGTCTCGGTCGACCCGCGGAACGAAACAGTCAGCGCGGTGCGGTCGGGCGAAGCGTCAATCGAGCTTGACTGCTCACCGTCGAATGCGAACAGTGGTATCTCTGCGGCGAGTTCCTGGATCGAACCTTCGGCCGTGTAGCTGACCGTCAGTGAGTCCGGCTCTATGCGATAGTGTGCGAGCAGTTTCCGGACTGACGGGAGTGATCCAGCCCAGGCAAGGGTGAGTTCAACGGCCTGGCCGTCCTGGGTCCAGGAAACGTCGGGCAGAAGCGGTACGCGTCCGTGCAGAAGCAGGTTCGCCTCTGCGGCGATGCCGGCGAGCGAATGCCAGCCACCGACACGGTCCTTCCATGCGGGAGCGTGGCACAGAAACCGGGTTTCGCCGAGCGTTCCGTACCGTGGGGATGCAACAGAGCCCTCGCTCGGGCCGATCTGGACGGCAGCACCGGCACGTTCCACGCGCACGAGTCCTGTCGGGTTTGTCGCGGGGTCTCCCCAGGTTTCCAGGTATATAAAGAACCCGCGGTTTGCTGCGACGACGAGCGGCATGTCGTCTCCGGGTTGCAGTACGTACGCGCTGGCTTCGGCCGGGAGCGACCCGGCGACAGCGGACTCGCCTGCATCGGTCGAGAACAGATACGCCGTTGCGAGCGCTGAGACCGTCCAGAGGTTGTAGGTCGTGTGGACCGAGTAGCGTTCGTAGCCGACCCGCTCCTCAATGGCGAACCGGTTGTCGAGGATTGCGAGTGACCCGTCGTCCCGGAAACGGTGTTCGATAGCGCCGATAGCGAGCTCTCCGGCGCGGCGCAGGTGGGGAACGAGTTCCGGTGCCGATTCCGACAGCTCCCCGGCAGCCCATTCGGCGTTGGCGGCAATGGTCGCCTCGTTCCAGATGTGGTGCGAGCTCCGGCC
>RECN01000199.1 GCA_007694005.1 Spirochaetaceae bacterium | reverse complement strand
GCTTCTTCTCTATTCCTGCAGATAATCTCAGGAAAAACCTCATGCGCTTGCCTAATACAGTTTGATGTGTCGGTGGATGTTAGGCAAGGAAAGGCGCGATTTCCCGGAAAAAACGGGCGAGTCGGGAGTATCTCTATCTTGCGTATCGTCAGTCCGGTTTTGAGTCATTCATGAGTCACGTGATTATCCAACCAGCCGCGAGAAATCCTCCACCGGGACGGACAGACGCCTTTGGGCTTCTCGCGTTCCGTTTTCGATCGCCTCAAAGTCCGATTCAATTTTTGCGAGAACGTCGGCTTCGTAGTACCGCTCGCCACAATAGGTACATTCTGTACAAGGCACCCGGTTTACAATCAGCATTTTTTCGCCCCGTCGGTATATGTAGTCCACCGACTTCGCCTTGAAATCGGTATTGCCACAAAAACTGCACACTTCTGACATCATTCGCTCCTCTGGAAGGGATCCACAAATTTGGGTGGCCCTGGTATGTAAACGGTGACAACCACACCGGATTCAGCTCGTTTGCCATACACCACGTGAACAGGGGTCCCCGAGTCTGCGAAACCGGCAACGAGTACGCTCTCGCCCCTTCCTGTGTCCGGGTATGACTCCAGAATTCGGCCATTCACAATAGCCGTTTCGATTTCTCGAATGGAAAGGCGATCATTCAGTCTCTCCTGGTCAGCATGATGGCTCACCAGGTAGCGCCGGTTACGTACTGTTTCAACGATCCATTCATGAGTCACGACCTTGATCGTACCACAAAAACTGCTTTTCTACTGTTCCCGGCTTTCATACGGTCGCCGAATGGCAACGGCGTTATCTGGCTGTGTTGAGAAGGCTGTCCCGCACCGACGCAGCAGTACTCATTACGCGGACAACCTCAGACTCAGGGGAACAAAGTGGTTGTCATGGTAGTGGGTAGTGGAAGCGTCGGGTTGTAGAGCGTGTCTGGAAGGTCACGGTCTGGAAGTTGGAGTAGGCGAGTCCGTGGAACTCCAGTGCGCTATGGTTCACGATGACGGAGTCCGCTACACAGCGTCCGGCTATGAGAAGCGGGTCCACGGCGATCCGGGAATCCGCGGATCCTCTGGGGATTGCAGCGTACACGCCTCGGCGAATTGATTCGATCCTTCCAGTCTGCTGGTAGTAGTGAAGCAGGGCTTCCTCGCTTCTGCCACCAGGAGCGCCGGATGCATTTCGATATGCTCTCAACTCGTCGAGACGAAATACCGGGTGAGACGCGAAAAAGGTATCCATACTCGCCCGGGTGTAAGAACCCACCATAACCCATAAAAACACTATGGGTTATGGGATAGAAAAGCAAGTGCCGATGCTATGGAAAGGTGACCGTGCCCCGCATTGCGACCATAATGCTGTGTGGGAGACACGATGGAAGCGAGATCGAAGAACGTCGTTCCCAACACGTGGACTGTTGAGCCCACTGCTTAATCAGAGGGTGTTGCCGTTTGACCGTTATCCGTGTACACCGGTGTTTTCGGACAGTGATTCGGGGAACTCGGACAGCTGCCTGAGGGAAGAGGATCCTCGCCTTCCTGGTTTATCAATAAATGATTTTGCATACTTTCTCTATGCAAGTAGGGTTGACCATAAACCCGTTTCGGTTTACTATTGTGTGAAAATGCATAGCATTGCTATGCAAGGGGAATCATGAATGAACCGAGAGCGAGACAGTCCCTGCCGGATATCCTTCCGGAAGGGCAGGTGGTGAACAGGCCGTGGCTCTTCCGCAAGGGATTCGATCGACCCGCCGTTGACTACTATGTGAGGGCAAAGCGTCTCGTCTCTGTTGGGCGCGGGTACTACCGGCGTCCCGGACCACCGCTGCGATGGCAACACATGCTATTTTCTCTGAACGAAATGGGGTTTGATCTCCATGTTGGCGGGTTCAGCGCCCTGGAGAACGCAGGCGTGGCCCACTATCTCGCAATCGGGCACGCCGTACAATTCTACGGCTGTGACGCGCCGCCGTCATGGTGTTATGACGTGGTAACCGGACCGGAACTCGCACATCATGGGAAGGGAGGTTTCCCATGTGGCGAGCCCGCAGGTATCGACCACAGGTTGTTCGGCACGTGGGACTGGCCGTTACCGGAGTCCACTCCGGAGCGGGCACTTCTTGAGATCCTTCTCAATGTAACAGATGAGCACGGATTCCGCGCCGTCGACAAGCTCTTCGAGTCGGCAGTTAGTCTGCGTCCAAAAGTGGTACAAGCCGTCCTGGAAGCATCGCAGAGTGTAAAGGCTAAGCGGCTCTTCTGCTGGTATGCCGAGCGGTACCGGCACTCATGGTTTGGGCGCATTAACGCAAAGAGCATAGATCTTGGGCGCGGAAAGCGCCAGATTGTGGAGCAGGGTCGCCTCAATAATCGGTATCAGATCACCGTCCCGGCCGGCATGGAAATGGAAGAAGCTGATGAGGGAAACGTATTTTAACCAAGTACAGCTTCTTGTGCGTCTGCTCGCCCACGTACAGAAAGAGGCGTCGCTGGCCTTGAAGGGCGGAACGGCGATCAACCTTTTTCTTCGAGATATGCCGCGCCTCTCAGTAGATTTGGATCTCGTCTACGTGCCGATTCAGGATCGAGCCACAAGTCTCAAGAACATTGACGATGCTCTCGAGCGTATCCGCGCAGACGTGGAGCGCAGCGTTCCCGGGATCACCGTGAGTTCCGTTCCCTTACCCAGGTCGAGTGAAACGATGCGCCTGATCGCGGCGTCACCCCAAGGAATTGTTAAGGTGGAGGTATCTCCTGTCCTTCGTGGTTCTGTCTTCGGGTCGGAAAAAAGACAGATATCAACAGTCGTGGCTGATCAATTTGGTTATGTGGAAGCGAACCTCCTGGCTGTGCCGGATATTCTTGCTGGAAAGCTCTGCGCTGCACTGGACCGCCAGCACCCCCGCGACATTTTCGACGTCGAGTACATCCTGGAGGCTGGAGTCATAGACTATCGATTACGTACCGCGTTCTTGGTCTACCTGATTTCTCACAACCGTCCGATCTCTGAGCTCCTGGCACCCAACGAGAAAGAACTTGATAGAGCCTTCGTCGAAGAGTTCGACGGGATGACGCGAGAACCGATAACGGTCGAGCGGCTGATCGAGATCCGCACGCGGTTCTTTGGCATGATTCTGCCGTGGCTCACCGACGGTGATCGCGAGTTTCTCATTGGTTTCAAGAAAGGCGAGCCGAATTGGGGACACCTCGGCATCGATCATGTACAGGACCTACCAGGAGTGCGTTGGAAACTGCACAACCTGGAGCGCATGACACCGCAGGCGAGGCGTGCTTCAGTTCGCCGGTTGGAAAAGGTATTAGAAAGGGCATGATCGATCGCCGATGATGATCCAGTGATTGGTACCGAATCGTCAGCAGCGAACGCACGTCTCCTGCGTGACGGACCGGACGGAACCCCCGCAGAGCCGGACCCGGCGCTCGGCGCCGGGGCACGCCCA
>RECN01000027.1 GCA_007694005.1 Spirochaetaceae bacterium | reverse complement strand
TGTGTAATTTCCTCGGAGAAGCCGAACCGATCCGTTCACCTGAAAAACACGGTAGGTATGCTCTGGGGCAATAAGAGCCCTATCGTGCCGATGCGTTTCGAGCTCATGATTCGAGCCACCGGATCGGGAACGTAGCCGTGTACCCGTGCAATCTCGAGCACCTTGTCCCGGGTATCAGCAGATATGCGGGACGGGTCATTAAACGCGAACGACACCGTCGTTTTGGATACTCCAGCGAGCTCTGCTATATCCTTGATTGTTACCCGCATAATTCTGTCTGTGCTCCCGTCGCTGCTGAGTGTACTACTGCTTGACTGATCCGACCGTAAGTCCGCCGATGAGATACCGCGACGACGCAAGGAAGAGTATCATAGCCGGGATCGAAATCATAAGCGATGCAGCTGCAAACTCCGACCACAAGGTCTGAAACTGGTCCTGCAGTCGCTGCAGCCCGAGCGGCCACGTATACATGTGCGATCGCTGCAGCATGATGCGCGCGAGAAGAAAGTCATTCCAGGCCTGCATGAAATTGAACAGAAATGCGATCGCGAGCGCCGGCACCGACAGTGGAAGGATAATACGGTAGAAGGACCCGAGCCGGGAACACCCGTCGATCATCGCGGCTTGCTCGAGTTCGAATGGGATGGTGTCGTAGTACCCTTTCAGTATCCAGATGCTGAACGGAACCGCCTGCACCGAGTACGCAACCACAAGCCCTCTCCAGGTGTTTATGAGCCCGAGGTTTGCGGCCAGGATGTAGATCGGGACCATGAGCATGGCTCCGGGTATCATCTGTGTTGCAAGCAGGAAGATCAGTCCGGAGACCTTGCCGGGGAAGTCCCAGCGGCTGAACGCATACGCCGAAGTACTGGCAATCGTCACACCGACGAAACAGGTCGCCGTCGTGATAAGCAGGGAGTTCCATATCCAGAGTACAAAATCGCGGTTAAAAATCACCCGGCGATAGGCATCCCAGGTTGCGTTTTCCGGCCAGAGTCTGAGTGAGGTCGTAAAGAGCTGGTCACCAGGCCGGACCGAAATAATGAGGATGCGGAGCACCGGGTAGGCTGCGATTATGCACGCGGCTATAAGTACAACATGAATGAGAATGCGTTTGAAAGGGCTGTCACCTCGCGCCCGCTTGAAAAACCAGCGATACAGTCCGTAACGCCTGATTTGCGCCACAACTCCCATCTGATGTTGTTTGAGCAGAGATACTTCAGACATATTACTTATCCCTCCGGCTTCCCGCGGGTACAGGCGCATTCATCGCCTTGAGTGTCGGGTTGAAGCCTGTGATCTTCATGTAGGCAACGGTAAACCCAAGAAGAATCGCGAAAATGACGATAGCCAGTGCAGCAGCAAAACCGTAGCGGTTGAACTCAAAAGCCGCCCGGAAGAGTGCTGTGACAAGAATATCCGATGTCTCGAGACCTCGCTGGTTTATGAAGTACGGAATATTAAAGTTGTTGAAGGTCCAGATAACCCCGAGAATGACCGCCGGAGTAAGAACCGGCTTGATCATGGGTATTGTCACGTTTGTGAACCGCTGCCACTTGCTCGCACCGTCGATTTCGGCCGACTCGTAGTAGGTATCATTGATACTCTGCAATCCGCCAAGAAGTATGACCGTCATGAAGGGAATACCGAGCCAGAAGTTCACGATGTTAAAGGCCATGAAGTTCCAGAACCGGCTCGTCATCCAGGGAATGCCTTCGAGCCCGATTCCGCGAAGCATGATGTTCACGAAACCCCACTGTGCGTTGAACTCGGTCCGCCAGGTCAGAACCGCAACAATCTGAGGTATTGCCCATGGAATCAGGATAATGGCTCGGTACACCCCACGCATCTTCATGGGCCGGTTCAACAGAATGGCCAGTCCCATGCCGAAGGAAACGTGAACCGTCACCTGCATCGCGGTCCAGAGTATCGTTCGGCCGAGAACCGGAAAGAAGTACTGCTGTTGCAGCACCGGTGCGGTAAACACGTTCCGGAAGTTGTTCAGCCCCTGGGCGATCCCCATGGTCATTCCGCGCTCGAATCCGAAACGCCGCAGACTCATGTCGGTGAAGGCCAGAAAGAAGTTGTAGAAGATCGGAAAAATAACGAGAAGCGAAAGCCCGATAATGGCCGGAACGAGCAGGGTGTACGGCAGTGAGTGCCGTGTATTCAGACCTTTGCTCAGAATGGCGTAGAATAAAAACTGCAGGCCCAGAGCAATGACCACGACGGCCAGAATGGTCAGGCCGACCTGCTCAATACTCTGCCCAATTATTCGCGGGGTGAGACTACCCATCTCTCCACCTCCTTGCGTGCAAAAAAATGCCGGCACGTGTCGCGCACGCGCCGGCGAAATCCGGCTGAAGCCAGATTACATGTTGCTGATCGTAGTCTCGGCAATGCGCTGCATGTCAGCTGCTGCGGCCGCAGGATCTTTGCCTTCGCCAAGGACCTGATTCTGCTCGCTGCCAATAGCGTCCCAGATGGCCCGCATCTCAACGACGGAGGGCATGGGAACACCATAGGTCATCTGCTCGGCGCTTGCCGTCAGCAGAGGATCACCGGTTACGATGGGATTCTCGAGAACGGACAGGCGTGCCGGAAGAACACCGACTTCCTCGACGAGGCGGAGCTGCTGCTCCTCGCTGGTCGCGAACTCGATGAAGCGCTGTATCAGCTCAAGCCGTTCGCCTTCGACACTCGATGAAACCATGAAGTACTTGCCGCTCGTGTAGGGTGCCGGCATCTGGCCGGTTGAGCTTACCATGGGAATAGGAGCAATCCCGAAGTCGTCGCCAAGCGCGTTGCGATACTGCCCGATGGTCCAGTCACCGTTGATCGCCATTGCGGCGCGGCCTTCCTGGAAGAGCGTATCGATGGTCGCATAGTCGGAACCTTCCGGAACGATGCCATAGGTGTGCTCGAGGTCGTAGAGGAACTGCAGGGTGTTAACCATCGCATCGGTATTCAGGTTCGGAGTTACCCCGTCTTCAGCGAACACTGAACCACCGAATCCACCGAGCCAGGGTACCAGCCAGAACGCTTCCAGAGAGTTATACACGATTCCGTAGACATCGCTGTTCTGGGCCATGATTTCCTGACTCATGCTGATGAGTTCGTCCGTGCTCTGGGGCGGGTTCGGCAGTAACGACCGGTTGTACATGAGCATGAGGTGGTTGCCGCTGGAAATAGGCACTCCCCAGTAGTCACCGGCGAGCTCAAGTGGCTCGATAAAATCTGCCGCGTTGTAGAAATCCTGAACCGGCTGAATCAGGTCGGCAACGGTAAACGGTCCGGCATGGTCATTAACGGTCCAGAGCAGTTCCGGGGGGCTACCCGCGAGCGACGCTGTCTGGAAGTCCTCGCGAAGTGACTCGGTGTCGTGGTCGACGACGTTAATGGTGACCCCGGGATTCTGCTCCATGAACCGATCGGCGAGACTCTGCACGAACTGCAGACCGCCATCTCCCTCGCCTTCCTGAGTCCAGAGATCGAATTCGTTCGGATCAGCCTCGCGCGCGCCTCCTGCGAACAGCGAAACCGATGCAATGAGCATCAAAACAACTGCCAAGCGTAGTGTACGCTTCATATGTCTACCTCCTTGGTAGCTACGTAATGTAGATTTTAGAGTTCACACGCACAAAACCGGTTTGCTAAACCGGTTTTGTGCCCGTCTATGGCCAGAGTAAGTCCACTATATGGATCTGTCAACGAATAAATTCCGGGTGCCGGCGCTTTTTTTCGCTTTCCACAGGGCTTGGCAGTCAGACAGGCTGTGTGTCACGCTTACGCACAATGAAGCATGTCAGGACACCACAGTGGGTACAGAACGCCGTATTTTACCAGATCTTTCCCGATCGTTTTGCTCGAAGTGGTCGGGTCTCGAAACCTTCGGGGCTTGAACCCTGGGACGCGCCGCCGACCCGTTACGGCTACAAGGGGGGAGATCTCTTCGGAGTCGCAGAAAAACTCCCCTATCTCAGGGACCTCGGCATAACGGCCCTGTACTTCAATCCCATCTTCCAGTCGGCGTCGAACCACCGCTATCACACCCAGGATTACTATCAGGTGGATCCGCTGCTTGGCGGAAACTCCGCCTTCGAAGCGCTTGTCACAGCCGCTCACGCGATCGACATGCGCATCGTACTCGACGGGGTGTTCAACCACGCGTCCCGCGGCTTTTACCAGTTCCAGCAGGCGCTCGAAAACGGATCCGCGTCCCCTTACCTCGACTGGTTCCACTTTGACCGGGATCGCCTTGCTCCGGGCGTCGGTCCATGGGCCTACCCCGAAGCGGAAACACGAGCAGACATGATAGACAGTGCGTCCGGCCGTGAGAACGCCCTCCCCCTGCGTGACGGCAAGTCAGTGGAACGATACGGCTACGACGCCTGGTGGGATATTCCCGCGCTCCCGAAACTGAACACCGACTGCGAGGCCGTACGGGCGTTTATCCTCGACGTTGCGGAATTCTGGATACAGCGTGGTGCCGACGGCTGGCGACTCGACGTACCCGAGGAGATAGATGATGATGAGTTCTGGCGCGAGTTCCGGATTCGCGTAAAACGGGCAAACCCTGACGCATACATAGTCGGGGAAATATGGACAGAGGCCGACCGCTGGCTGCAGGGGGATCAGTTCGACGCAGTCATGAACTACGTCTTCAACCGCCTGAGCTACCGCTTCTTCGGCGCAGACTGCATTTCAGAGGAGCACGGCTCTCCCGGCGGGCAGACGCTTGTGCCCATGACGGCCGCGGACATGACCGTGGAGCTTCCCGCCCTGCTCGACCGCTACGCTCCGGACGTAACCCGCGCCCAGCTGAATCTGCTTTCAAGCCACGACGAACCACGCTTCGTCAATGTGGTATCCGGCGACCGTGCCGCGTTCCGGCTTGCAACGGCGTTTCAGATGACCCTGCCAGGCGCGCCCTGCATCTACTACGGAGACGAACTCGGAATGGAGGGCGGCTACGATCCTGACTGCCGAAGAACCTTTCCCCGGGATGAGCAGGCGATAGACCCGACGACGCTTGCATGGACGAAAGCGCTTATCACTTTGAGACACGACTACGAAGTACTACGGACTGGGGACTTCCGCGTTGCGATCGCTGACGGCCGGACCTTTGGCTACCTGCGATGCACCGCCGAATCCTGGGCACTCGTAACGTTCAATGCGGGCCGGGATGCCTGGGCCGGAGACGTGGATATCGAAGCGGCGTTCGGAGGACCGGTATCGGTTGCTCGTGAGGATACTGCTGCGGGGCAGGCTTCCACCGGGATCGACCGACCGCATCCTGAAGCGCGGATCGTCTTCGCGAGCACCGGCGGCGCACAACACGATGCTGACGGTTCCACAAGCCTTACCCTGAGAAACGGCGTCCTCGCCGGACTGAGACTGGAAGCGCAGTCGCTTGTCATCGCCGTCGGAACGTTTCGATAGCAGGAGACAAAAAAAGACGGCTCCTCGAAGAGGAAGCCGTCTCGGGATTGCGCCCGGGCACGATCAGGTCAGTTCTATCGCGCCGGCGTACAGGTCAGCTGCGCCCTCGCGACGGAGGCATCGGTCGTCCCCGTGAAGGAGGCATCTGTCGTCCCCGATCGCGTAACTGCGACTCGCGCTGTTCAACCTCGCCCCGTGTGCGGGGTTCAGGTTCTCGCGCCGCAAACGCCATGCCGCGCCCGCCATCGGGTGCCTGGCTGAAACCTTCGGTTCGATTTCCACGTCCCGCCCAGAGCGGATAGCCGTCTTCGTGCCAGAATGCGAGCTCCTCACCTTCGGTCAGGATGCTGACCGGTGCAATCCCCCGCTCCATGACAAAGCCTTCGACGACAGCGGAAGCGCCATCGTTCAAGGCGAGATCGGGTTCATGACCGTATCGACCCAGATGCAGGTTGTAGGCAATGCTCCCGACGTTCAGTATCCACTCATTTCCGTCGAGTCCGAGGGTTCCCCGGAAGGTATCGACCGTACCGTCGGCAGCAATCTGCCTGCCGTACATGCCGTTCACCTGGGCGAAGGCGGAGGTGGCGGCCAGCGCCACTACAGTGATGATCAGAAATAGTCTTCGTATACGCATGTAAATCCTCCTGCGTAATGTTGTTATGCTAATCATCGATTCGCGCCGTGAGACTGAAATGGAGCCTGTATGAAGTCTTTGTGAAGTTAGGTGCCGAGACTGATGATGAATGTCGTTCCGTCCGCGGCGCTGCTCGACACGGAAATGGTCCCGGCATGGAGCTCTGCGATCCGCTGCGCGATCGTAAGCCCCAGGCCCGACCCTCTGCTGCGCCTGGCATACTCGCCTCGAAACAGACGGTCGAATACACGAGAAAGATCCTGATCTGGAATGGGATCACCCTGATTATGCACGCGTATTTCTTTTTCGTGTAATGAGATAGTAACCAGACCCGCTTCGGGTGTATGCCGAATTGCGTTACCCAGAAGATTCCCGGTGGCACGGAAGAGAAGCTGCTCGTCGCCGCGGAGATGCTCCGCACGAACTTCGCTTACAATCCGTATGTCCTTTTGTGCCGCCTCGAGGGCAAAACTCTCCGCCAGGGAGGATGCGAAGTCGAAAGCCGAAAACTCGTGTATGGAAACAACTGCCTCGGGAGCCTCAAGCCGGGTCAGCTCTTCGAGATCCTCGATCAGCACCTCGACCCTGGCGAGCTCCTTCAGCGTCCGTTCGACCCGTTCCGGGCTTGCCTCGTGCACGCCGTCGACAATAGCCTCCAGCTGGGCTTTTGCCGACGCAACCGGGGTTCGGAGATCGTGCGCAATATCCTGCGCCCACTGGGCACGAAGTTCACGCTCGCTTCGGAGACGGTCGGAAAGACCGTTTGCCGCCCGCGCGATCATGCAAACCTCGGTAGCTCCGCGTTCGCGGACGGGCTCGTCGAGCGATCCTTCGGCTATGCGTATGATGCCGTCGGCGACTTCAGCGGCGGGGCCGGTGAGCCAGGAAGCAAGCGCAAACGCGACCAGAAACGCTGCACCAATCGCAGCAATAGCGCCGACGACAGCTGCCGTGGCCAGCGACTCAACGAGTACGTCGTTGGCGGTATCGCTGCGGAACGACGGCGGTCCCACAGAGAAGTACCCCAGCGTCTGCCCGTCCCGGGTAACGGCGACCAGCGGTTCAGGTCGCTGTACGGTCTCCCGGCCGCGCGCAGCCCCCCGGGTGGTCGCGATCAGTTCCCGGTTCGCATCGTACACGAACAGCGCAATGTCTTCGGGAATATTCCGGTCGATCTCTTCCTGTATGCGTCCGGCACGCGTCGCCATACCACCCGCCCCCCGCGGCACATCACCGCTGAGGATCTGACGGGCAGCCTGTTCTGCGCCCTCGGTCCTGCGTTGTGACCACTCCTGCATGGACTGCCGATACCCTATCGAAAGAGCTACGCCCAATACCAGCAGTAGCACTAGGTAAGACACCAAAAAAGCGAGAACGGTGCGACGGAACATGCTGCCGGTGATTGTCATCCCGTTCCGCCTCCAGAGCTGCCCCGAAAGCGATACCCGTACCCGCGGACCGTTTCTATCCAGTCGGCAAGGCCGAGCTTGGCCCGAATATTCTTGACATGGGTATCGATGGTCCGCTCCGAACCTTCGACATAATAGTCCAGACAGACTGAAAGGAGACGATCCCGACTGATCACGACACCAGCATTCGATGAGAGATGATCCAGGATGCGCCACTCTGCAGCCGTGAGGGTTATCGGCCTGCCATCGTGGACGACTTCGTGCGTCGACTCATTCACGACCAGTCGATGCGTAGCTGTTTCGTGTTCAAGGAGCCACTCCCCGCCGGGATCTGCAGGAATGCCTGCAGGTGGACTGCTTCGTACGATCACCGCACGAACCCTGAGCATGAGTTCTTTCATGGAAAACGGTTTAACCACGTAATCGTCGCCTCCGACTTCGAAACCGGTGATCCTGTCTGATTCGGCGCTGCGGGCGGTCAAAAAAATGATCGGGACCTTGTGACGGGAACGCAGTTTCCGGGCGAACAGAAAACCGTCACCGTCGGGAAGCATGACATCAAGAATCATGAGATCCGGCTTTCGCGTTGCAAGCGCATCCATGACCCCCTCGAGTCGACCGAAGTCGGATGTCGCGTGTTCCTCAAGGCGAAGATAGGAGACGATAGTCTCACGGAGTCCGTCGTTGTCCTCGACCACAAATATATACGCCATAGTCTCTGAGTCGATAATGATGGTCCCATCGCCTCTAAGCAAGCGGGAAACGACTACTTCACACAAACTTCATATGTGCCCCGTTCTGTCTTCACCGAGCCCTCCGAATATCAGTACCAGAATGAAAACGATAATCACGTACATCATCATGCTTGGGTCCGCTTTTACCGGCCTTTCGGGTTTGAGTCTTGATCAGATCCTTCACGCCGTTGACCAGACTCCGGATGTCAGACTTGCGTCACTCCGATACGAGGCAGCCTCACTCCAGGTGGATCGAAGTAACAGCCCGATCTACCCTTCGCTGAGCGTTACGCCTGTCGCACGCGCGACGGGTAGCTCGGAGTTTCCGGACATATCCCGAGTCGGCATAGCAGGATCAATTACCCTGGATATCCCACTGGGACGGGGTGCAGAGCAACTGGCACGCGACGAAGCACTCGCTGCAACCGCCATGGACCGACAGGCAGAACTCGCTCTTACACGAGACGAAGTGCTGCTCGACGTGGTTCGCAGGTACCACACGACGTGGCTTCAGATGGAGCTCGCGTCTGTCCTGGCCGCCGAACGCGAAGCGGCACGGAGTCGCTACGACGCGGATCGACATCGATACGAACGAGGAGAGATCACACTCGCGACCCTGATCAGGAGCGAGCAGTCGCTTCAGGAGGCTGAGACGTCAGTGAACCGGGTTCTCGCAGACCGTGCCTTGCAGCTACACGGTCTGTCGATGCTGACGGGACTCGTTCTCAACCCGGAGGATGCTCAGAACCCGCCTCCGATTCTCTTTGGCCCGCAGCTGCCTGATCAGAGCTCCGACAGAGCTGTTGATCTGCGTTCGACGGATCTGAATCTCTTGCGGAGACAGACGGAATACGAGCGGCTGAACACGAGCGAAACACCCGTCGACTCAGTCCTGGAAGTATCGAGGATCTCCACGTCGTTTGCCTATCTCACGACGTACGGTGATATCAGTGCGTCCATTGGACTCTCACCCAACAGTCGAAGTGCGTCTGTCTCGTATCAAATCCCGGAAATCGTTCTCGTGGGCGATACGCCTTCACCGCAGACGCGATGGAATGCTTCGATCAGTGTTTCGGTATCGATCGATCCGAACATTCACCGGGACCTCACCGAAGCCCAGACCCGTGTCGCACTCAACGAGGCGGCGATTCACCTCGAACTCGCCGAGGCTCGGCTTACCGAAACAGAACAGCGTGCGGCACATGATCTGATTACCGCACGCGAGGCTCTCGATACCGCGCTTGAACAGCCCGAACGGAGCAGACAGACCCGGGAAATCGTCAGCGTTCAGATATTGACAGGTCGGGCAACGAGCACGGATGAACTCGTTGCCGACGCGGCGATACTCCGCAGCGAGTACGCCGTACATCGTGCACAGCTTGAGCTCGAGCAGGCTGCAATGCGCGCAAACCCGGAACAGGCAGCCCGCGTACTCGAGACGTTGCTCAGTGAAAACATGGAGGACGCATCGTGAAATCACGAACAAAGGTAGTGTTGAGTATTCTGCTCGTTGTAGTCGCAGGACTGGCGACGACCGGGTACATACTGGTATTCCAGAACGAAAGCAATTCGAGCGTTGCGGAGGAGTCGAGTATCCGAACCGTCGCACCCGTCGAAGGAAATGTTCGTATAGGCGTTGACTCGTTTGCGATTGTCGAACCGATAGAGAGCAGAACACTGCGGTCCCGAAGCTCCGGAATCGTTACGTATATTGCGCCTGCGGGTACGGTGGTAAGCGAGGGCTCGGAAGTGGCACGCTTCGATGCAAGCGATCTTGAATCACGGCTCAGGCGGGCCGAGCTTGACCTTGCCGATGCCGAGCTTTCGCACGAACGTGCAATGCGGGCCCTTGATCGGGCACAGAGAGAACTGTCGGATACACAGCGCCTGTTTGATGCGGGAGCCGCAACGGGTGAACAGCTTGCAGCCCGCGAGGAGAGTCTGTATCAGGCCGAGTACGCAGAGCAGTCAGCATCTATTTCGCTACAGCGCAGGATACTTGATCATGAGTCCGCCATGGATGAGTTTGAGTCTCGCGTCGTACGAGCACCCTTGAACGGTGTGGTCACGAGTACTGCTGTCTCTCGCGGTGACAGTGTCGGCACAAACGGGGAGCTTCTGACCATTTCGGACACGAGTCGTGTACGTCTGGTGGCAGATATCGATGAATACGATATAGGTCGAGTCGCTACGGACATGCGCGCGCAGGCTCGCATCGACGCGCTCGAATGGATGGAACCCGGTCTTGGAACCTTCAACGGCGTTGTCGATAGTGTCAGCCCATCTGCTCGAATCGTGAGCAATATCTCGGTATTTACCGTAACCGTACGTTTTCAGAACGCTGAAGGACTGCTTCGGCCCGGCATGACTGCCGATCTTACCATTCTGACCGCTGCTGACAGCGGACTGCTTGTGCCGTCAAGCGCGGTTTCGACGGTCCGGGACCGAACCTATGTTGATACGCTGCTCGATGACGGAACGGTTGAACCACGTCGGGTCACAGTCGGTCTCAGCGACGGCGCCCACGTTGTCGTTCATGAAGGTCTCGATGTCGATGATCTCGTTGTTCTTCCGGAGATCGGGGCGATCGACGCCCTCAATGCAGCACCTCTCACGCCACCGGAACCCGGGCAGTCACTGATTCCCATATCCGTCCCGGGGACCAGTTCCTCTGCAGGGGCTCCGGCGAGTGGCGGTGGTGGCGGCGGTGGAGGTCGGCAGTGATTCACCTTGATATGGTAGGAAAAGCGTATCAGATGGGCAGTGAAACCGTGCACGCGCTTCGAAACGTCAATCTCACGATTGAGTCTGGTGACTACATCGCCGTCATCGGACCAAGTGGTTCGGGGAAGAGCACGCTCATGAATATCGTGGGTTGCCTGGATACCGCGACACACGGACGGTACACCCTCGCCGACCACGAAGTCGCGAGGCTGTCAGGAGATCGTCTGGCCGAAGTACGGAACGCTACCATTGGTTTCGTGTTTCAGACCTTCAACCTTCTCCCACGTTTAAGCGCACGCGAGAATGTAGAACTCCCGTTGATCTACGCTGGTATGAGCAAGTCAGACCGGCGGAAACGGTCGGAAGTCATGCTCAGGCGGGTCGGTCTTGAAGATCGAATGCGGCACAAGCCGAACGAACTTTCTGGTGGTCAGCGGCAGCGGGTGGCGATCGCGCGGGCACTCGCGACCAGTCCTGCCGTATTGCTCGCAGACGAACCGACCGGTGCTCTCGATACACATACGGGCCTGGAAATCATGCGACTGCTCGAGGATCTGAACACCGAAGGCACGACGCTGATTCTTGTGACCCACGATCACGAACTCGCCATGCGGGCGCATCGCGAGATACGTCTGCGGGACGGCGAGATCGTTCACGAGGAGATACGCTGAAATGGGTAGACGCTCACTGTGGGAAAGCGCACGAATGTCATTTCGAAGTATCGCCGGATCTCCCGTCCGGTCGGGTCTCACCGCGCTCGGTGTAATGATTGGCGTGGCATCGGTCATTTCGCTTGTTGCACTCGGTCGAGGGGCCCAACAGGAAGTCGCAGGGAATTTGCAGCAACTCGGATCGAACCTGCTCATGGTATATTCCGGGGAGCCGAGAGGAACGGCGCTTGTCCGCACAAACACCTCAAACATCCGCCCGACCCTGACTCAGACCGATCTGGAGGCTATACGCGACGCCGGACCGGATCTGGTTAACCTCGCGGCTCCTGCAAGTACATCAAACGCCCAGCTGCAGTTTGAGAACCGGAACGCCGCGGTCACCGTAACCGGGACAACCCCGGAATACCCCGAAATCAGAAACTTCCGTCCGGTGTATGGGGCATTTTTCGATCAGAGCCACGTCGACGCCCGAAGCAGCGTCGTGGCCATTGGGATGCAGGTCTACAGGGAACTCTTCGATGCCGGCACCGATCCAATAGGGCGCACGATCCGCATCAACGGCGCATCCTTTGTCGTCACAGCTGTGATGGAAGAAAAAGGAACCGCTGCTCAGGATAACTCCGTTCTGATTCCTATCAGTACGTATCAACGAAGAATATCGGGAGATTCCGCGTACGCCATGATCGCGGTTCAAGCTGCAGACTCGAGCGTCATGAGAGACCTGCAGGCAGTCATCGAAGAAAATCTCCTGCGTCTCCACAGGATGCCCTCTATGGACGGCGCCGACTTCTACGTAGTAAACCAGCTTGATCTGCTCGCAACGGTCGAAGGCGTCGCAGGTACATTCACTCTCATGCTCGCAAGCATTGCGGGTATCAGCCTGATTGTTGGTGGCATAGGGATCATGAACATAATGCTCGTATCCGTGACGGAGCGAACCCGCGAGATCGGAGTGCGAATGGCCCTCGGGGCACGTCGTCGGGATATCACGGTGCAGTTTCTGACGGAAGCTGTGCTGATCGCCGTAGCAGGTGGAATAATCGGTATTGCAATTGGTATCGCTGGCTCCTGGGCTGCCTTCCGGTTCGCGCGCATTGCGTCGGAAGTAACAATTACGTCGGTACTCATGGCGTTCGGATTTTCGCTTCTCGTCGGACTGTTCTTCGGCGGATACCCCGCCTGGCGGGCGTCACGACTGAATCCCATTGAAGCCCTCAGATACGAGTAAGGGCACAAGGAACATCACATGAAAAACACACTACTATTCTTTGTCATCGCCGCCATGTTCGCAACAGGAACTCCAGTTCTGTCGCAGAACCGCGGCGGAAGCGCCGATGTACAGGCTGCGCGGGAGGAACTGAACAGTATCCTTGACCTTGGACGCCTTCTCGGCTTCGTACACACCATGTCTGACGAACAGGCGCAACTGCGTCTGAGTGACACACAGGTAAACGAACTTCTGACCATTGTGCGGGCCATAGCCCGTACGTCGCGATTAACAGGAGCGGCTGCGGCGGAGTACATGGCGACGATTGAAGACGGGATACTCAATACCCGCCAGCTCGTGTACACCGACCAGCTCTGGATCGCGGCTGAACGCGAACGTGCGAACAGTGGTGGAACGCCATCTGCGACCTCGCAGCAGCGAGGCTCAGGGCGCACCCCGGGGGAAGCGACCGGATCGACGACCCAGGGAGGCAGCACGCAGGAAGGCAGCGAGCAGAATCCAAGCGGATCGACGAGCGATCTCGCGGCGTTTGCAGCGGGCGAGGACTTTAACCCGCTTCTTGATATGAGTCGCCCGCAAGGCACTTCGTTCCATGCCCTACTGGAGTACCTGGAGGGCAGATCGAGACGATGACCGACCCGACACGACCCGGTCACCTCGACTACGACGTCTGGCCTTCCTCGATGCTCAAGAGTTCCTGCCATCGCTCGTAGAGCTGCTCGCTCTCCTGTTCCAGCCGGGCGAGTCGCGCGCTGAGCTCCTGTACCTTCCCGCCGTCGTCGCTCCGGTACAGGTCGGCGTCGGCAAGCGTCTGGTGTATCTCTTCCATTTCCGCCTCGCAGCCGGCTATACGCTCGGGCAGCGCTTCGAGTTCCTGCGTCTCGCGAAAGCTGAGTTTCCGGACGCGGTCGACCGGTCGGGATAACGCAGCAGTCCCGGTCCTGCCCGGTCGGCCGGTACCTGCAGTCCGCGATTCGGGTACGTCACTGCCCTGCACTGCTATCCGGTCCCGCCAGTCGGAGTACCCGCCGACGTGTTCGGTAACGGTGGCCGGACCGGAAAACACGAGGCATCCCGTCACGACGTTATCGAGAAACTCGCGGTCATGACTGACCAGCAGGATTGTTCCCGAGTAGTCGAGCAGTAACTCTTCGAGCAGATCGAGAGTGTCGGCGTCGAGGTCATTGCTTGGCTCATCGAGTACAAGCAGGTTCGAGGGGCGTGCAAACAGCTTTGCGAGCAGCAGTCGATTGGTCTCACCACCTGAGAGCACACCGGCAGGCTTCTGAAGATCAGCCTCGGAAAAGAGATAGTCTCTCGCGTAGGCAATAACGTGTCTGCTTTTACCTCCGGACTCCACCGTGTCGTAACCGTCACCGATATTCTCGAACACGGTGCTGTCCGGAGCGAGCAGTGCACGCATCTGGTCGAAGTACGCAACCTGCAGGTTGGTTCCGCGATACACGGAACCGCTGACAGGACTGAGATCGCCGATCAGGAGGCGCAGCAGCGTCGTCTTTCCACAGCCGTTGGGACCGACGACTCCTACGCGGTCACCGGCCATGACGGTGGTCGTAAGGCCGCTCACGATGGGTTCGGTTCCGTAAGAGAACGACAGATCCTCGGTCTCGAACACAAGATCACCGGAACGCAACCCCGAACCCGCCTGGAGCCGGACCGACGATTCTTCCTGCCGGCGGTTGCGATAGGTTTCGCGCATTTCGAGCAGACGCTTCACGCGCCCCTCGTTCCGGCGCCTTCGCGCTTTGACTCCCTTTCGGAGCCACACTTCCTCTTCGGCGAGCTTGCGGTCGAACTCACGGTGAACGGAACGTTCCTGCTCTATCATGATCTCCCGGCGCCGCTGAAACTCGTCGATGCCGCACTCGGCCGTGTACAGCTGACCACGGTCGAGCTCGGCGACCCGGGTCGTGATCGCCCGGGCGAATGCCCTGTCGTGGGTCACGATGATCATCGCGGTTCCGTCTCGCGACGAAATGCGCTTGAGATACTCTTCGAGCCAGAGCACCGTGTCTATGTCGAGATGATTGGTCGGCTCGTCGAGCAGGAGTACCTCGGCTCGTGAGGCGAGCACGCGCGCGAGCATGACGCGGCGTATCATGCCGCCCGAGGCGGATGTGAGTACGGTGTCAAAGGGCACCGAAAGACGGGTAAGCGCCTCTTCTGCGGCGTGCAGGCGCGCTGCCTGTAGTTCGGGTTCATCAGGTGTTGCTGTGTCGGCCCACGAGGCGTAGGACAGAGCGGAGCCTGTCATACCGGGATCGAACTCCTGATCAAGGATGGCTACCTGTACATCGGCATCCTTCGACAGCTGACCGGAGTCCGGTTCAAGCCTTCCAGAGGCAAGCCGCAGAAGCGTTGACTTACCGGTTCCATTCCGACCGGTCAGACAGAGACGGTCACTTCGGTGCAGGTGCAGCGAGACATCAGTAAGCAGGGGATGCGATCCAATCGCATAGTCGACGTTGTGAAGGGAAAGTACAGCCACGCCCGCAGCCTATCACATGGACGCCTCGCTGCCACCCGGTTTAGCATAGGTACATGAAACTGCACCTGCTCGGTTCGGGATCGGCTGAAGGCTGGCCGGCACCGTTCTGCGACTGCGAGGCGTGCAATGCCGCACGCCGATCCGGCGGCCACAACATTCGCACCCGCAGCAACGCCATTATCGACACGGACATCAAGATCGACTGGAGTGCCGACACGCTCATGCAGCTGCAGCGCGACGGGCTGAGCCTCAGCGGACTCCGATCCATACTGTTCACCCACGAGCACGCAGACCATATCGTACCGACCGAGCTCGCATGGATGATGCCACCTTTTACGCGTACACCTCCTGAACGACCGGTCCGCGTCTACGGAAACGCGGCTGTCCTCACGCTGCTCGAGCAGGCTGCCGGCGCCGATATGCCAGCCGGGATCGAGCTCCACAAGCTTGAAGCGTTTCAGGTCGTTGAACTCGATCCGCAAACGCGTGTGACACCGCTTCCGGCCGATCATACCGACGGCGCGCTTGTATTTCGTGTCGAGCGCGCGGGTTACACCCTGTTCTACGGACACGACTCGGGAATCTATCCCGATGCAACGGTTAAAGCGCTCAACACAGGGCCGGTTCTCAACCTCGCGCTTGTTGACTGCAATAACGGTCCGCTTGATTCGACCAATATCGGCCATATGGACATAGCCGGAGTAACACAGGTAGTCGCCCGGCTGCGGGCAGGTGGCGCCGTGAACGATCAAACCCGTATCATTGCAACGCACTTCTCCCACAACTGCGGCGCGCCCCACGAGCAGCTCACCGGACTCCTTGGCGCTCACGGGATAGAGGTCGCGTTCGACGGGCTCGTAGCGGATGTCGTTTAAACAATAAACAGGAACAGCGCGCTTTCGAAGTAAAAATTCGCAGCACCCGCCTTTTCTCGTCTTGACTCGCAACGAAGCGAACTTTAATACGACCGCAGTCACATATAAGTGAACTTCGTAACAGATAAGGAGTATTTGATATGAG
>RECN01000056.1 GCA_007694005.1 Spirochaetaceae bacterium | reverse complement strand
TCTTCGTATCACACGCTGCTGCCGACCGTCGACGGAGTCGAACAGGCCCCGGGGTTCGCGCATTGCGCGTCAGATGTGGACTACAGGAGCGATAAAGACGCGGTGCGATTCTCGCTCGACATCGCTTCGGCCTACCCACCGGAGGCAGGGATAGCGTCGTGGAGGCGCGACGTCGCGTTAGAACGCCACGAGCAGGTGACCGTTACCGACGAGTATACGCTTTCCGCCGACCGGACAGAGCTCGTCGTGGGCTTCCTCACCCCGTGCGCCGTCGATATAGCAGAAGAGGGAGTCGTAAAGCTTTCCGCGCGCGAGACCGCCACCGGACTCGAGTCCGCCTCCGGGCGTGTCGCGTACGACGCAGGAGTATTCGGCGTCTCAGTCGAGACCGTTGAAACGAACGACGAGCGGCTCAGAGAGTTCTGGGGAGACCGTCTGTTTCGGGTTGTGCTCACCGCGGTAAAGCCTGCGAAGACCGGACAGCTTGTCTACACCATTACGAAGTAGCGGAGATCGATGTAATGAGCACCACGCCCAATCTGATCTACATTTTTGCGGATGACATGGGCTATGGCGATCTGTCATGCCTGAATGAAAATGCACAATGGCAGACTGCACATATCGATGGTCTTGCCACTGCAGGGATGCGGTTCACCGACGCCCACTCGAGTTCCGCTGTGTGTACTCCGTCGCGCTACAGCGTGCTCACGGGACGCTACAACTGGCGCTCCGTGCTCAAACAGGGGGTTACCGGAGGATACTCGCGTCCTGTCCTCGAGGATCAGCGACTGACGGTGGCTTCGATGCTCCGGGAACAGGGGTATCGCACCGCATGTGTCGGCAAGTGGCACCTTGGTCTCGAATGGCCGTTGAAGAACGGCGGAATCGCAACCACGTACCAGGACGAGGAGCAGGTGGATTTTAGCGCCCCGATTACCAACGGTCCGATTCAGCACGGATTTGACTATTACTTCGGAATCAGCGCATCGCTGGATATGCCTCCCTACGTCTATATCGAGAACGACCGGGCCACGACCACGTCGGTTCGGCGCTTCGAGGGAATGGAGGACAAGAAGATGATGCGCCCCGGCGTCATCGGCGACGACTTCGACCCCGAGGAGGTCCTGCCGACCCTCACCGGAAAGGTACAAGACCTGATCGATGCCTATGCCGATCAGAATACGCCTTTTTTCATTTATTACCCGATGCCGGCGCCGCATACGCCGATTCTACCGACCGTGGAGTTCCGTGGCGCGTCCGGGACCAATGAGTATGGGGACTTCTGTCTTCAGGTTGACGACGCGGTCGGGCGGGTGATGCAGACTCTCGAGAAGAACGGTCTGGTCGAAAACACGATCGTCATATTCACCTCCGACAACGGCTGTTCGCCCAAAGCCGACTTTCCGGAGCTGGCTTCGTACGGACACAACCCGAGCTACGTCTTTCGTGGTATGAAGTCAGATATATTCGAAGGCGGACACCGCATTCCCTTCGTGATCCGATGGCCGGATGTAATCGAGGCCGGAAGCGTGAGCGATCAGACATTCTGCCTGACCGACCTTACCGCTACCATGGCCGAAGTTACGGGATACAGGCTACCGGACAACGCGGCTGAAGACAGCGTCAGCAACCTGTCGATCTGGAACGGGAGCACTACGGAGCCGGTTCGGGAAGCGGTGGTTCATCACTCAATAAACGGTTCTTTTTCGATCCGCAAAGGCAGGTGGAAACTGGAAATGTGTCCCGATTCGGGTGGCTGGAGTTCACCGAAGCCGGGTTCCCAGGAGGCTAAAGGCCTGCCGGCTATACAGCTCTATGATCTGTCGACCGACATCGGTGAGAAGAATAATGTGCAGGACACCTACCCCGATGTCGTGGAAGAACTCACCCGGCTGCTGACCCGATACGTCAAGAACGGCCGCAGCACCCCCGGCTCGACGCAGCCGAATACCGGCGTCAGGCACTGGCCCGAGTTGCACTGGTTGTCGGAGAGCGAGATGCAGGACGTTTAACGCGGTGAGAGGCTTAAGAGTGAGCCTGTGGCCGACCCAATGGTCAACGCAGGAACGCTCCCGCGCCTCTGCCACCGCTCACACGGAGGATGTATGACCACAATCGTTGCAGGCGAGGTGCTCTTCCAGGGGGCGGTCTCATTCGACCGGACAGCCGAAGGTCTCGCGCCGGTTCGATTACCCGTCGCGCAGGCCGGGCTTTTCCCGTCACCCGACGACATGCTCATGCAGCGCGCGTGGTCGCCCTCCGGCGTGCGCTTGCGCTTCGCGACCGACTCCTCGCGGCTCCGCGTATCTATCGTTCCCGCGGACACCGGCGAGGAACAGTGTATTTTCGACCTTAGCTGCGGCGCGCGAATACTCGACTCCCGTACTGTAGCACCCGGTTCCGACCAGGTTGATTTTCGACTCGACCCATCCAGCGGGAACGCGTCTGCTTCGGGGAACGATCTGCCGGTCTACGAGATCTGGCTGCATCAGTGGCATCCAACCCGTGTTTCGAGCCTGCAGATTGACGATGGGGCTCGCTTTGCCCTTCCTCCCGACGACCGGCCCCGCTGGGTTGCGTACGGCAGTTCGATTAGCATGTGCCGCACCGCCGCCTCCCCGGCGCGCACCTGGCCGGCGGTTGCGGCACGCGAACACGGTCTCGCGCTGACCTCCCTCGGGTTCGGCGGGCAGTGCCACCTCGATCCGCTCGTCGGGATGGTGCTGCGCGACCTGCCGGCCGACCTCATGACGCTGAAGCTCGGCATTAACGTCTACGGAGGAGGCTCACTGAACGTACGCTCGTATCCGGCCGCCGTCATCGGACTCGTGCGGATTATACGAGAGCGGCATCCGCGGATTCCGATAGGCGTCATTACTTCCATCATCTCACCGGATCGGGAACGCACACCAAACGCGGTCGGCTGCACGCTCGAGGATTACCGGGCAATGACGCGAGACGCGGTGGAGCGCCTGCGCCGGGCGGGAGACGAGACGCTACTGCTTTTTGAAGGAACCGACCTCTTCGGCGAGGCCGACGCACAGCTCTTGCCCGACGGCCTGCATCCGAACCCCGAGGGCTACGAACTCATCGGGAAACGAGTCGCGGAACTGGTTCTCCCGGCGCTGATCCGGTAGCGCTGCCTTGCAGAGTCCACGAATGTACATTATCTCTACAGTAAGAAGGTAAAGCGTATGAGATCCTTGACGTCCCGACTTTCAGCGAAAGGACAAACGACGATTCCAAAACCGGTCCGGGACTCTTTGGGCATAGCTGAGGGAGATGCGATCTCGTTCGAAGTGCGCGAGGACGAGGTCGTGCTTCGGAAGGTTCCCGCGCTCGATTTCGAGTGGGCGGGTGCCGTAGAGCCGACGCTCAGCGAATGGGAGGACGATCTTGATGACGAGCTTTAAGGCCGGCGAGATCGTTGAGGTACCGTTTCCCTTCGTTGAACGTCCGGTTCAGAAGCTCAGGCCGGCACTCGTACTATCATCTGCCGAGTTGACCCGGGACTCCGGAGTCGTTGTTCTTGCCATGATTACAAACGCGAGGCGAAGCTCGTGGGCGAGCGATGTCGAGATCGTCGACTGGCGCGAGGCTGGTCTTCGGGCACCGTCAGTTGTTCGCTGGAAGGTATTCTCGATCGATGGTGTTTTGATTCACGGCCGACGGGGCGTACTATCAGCGGGAGACCGCGAGACAGTATCAGCTGAATCTCACCGCTGCATAGGCATATAGGCTCTTCCGTCCGGTTGCCTTGCGACCGAAGCGGCGTCACACGTATTATTCACGGTATGAGCACACAACAGCGGTCGAACCGCTCCACGGGCCGCCCGAACTTCATTCTTCTGGTCGGCGAGGATACCGGACGGCAACACGGGTGTTACGGTGACCCCGCAGGCACCACGCCCACGATCGACGCGCTCGCGGACTCGGGGCTTCGCTACACAAACGCCTGCGCTACCGGCACAGTCTGCGCGCCGAGCCGCGCGGCCCTCGTGACCGGCCGCTACCAGTGGTCTTTTGGTGCGCACCACATGCGCTCGACGGTATGCGACCCGCCACGTCTGTTCACACACGAGCTGCGCGACGCCGGATACCACGTGCGCTGGCCCGGAAAGACCGACTTCAACTTCGAACCACCAACAGACTTTGCAGACGGTACAGCAGACTGGATCGATGATCTGGGGGCGGGGCGATTACCGGAAACCGGGTTTTTCGTCTTTCACAACCTCGGAGTTACGCACGAGAGCACGATGTGGCCGGACGAAAGCCCGCACTCAGGCATGGTGCAAGAGCGGCTCGCCCGGGAGCACGAACTGTCACCGGACGAGCGGCACGATCCGACCCGGGTACCGGTTCCGCCCTACCTGCCCGACACCGAGGCGGTGCGCACGAGTCTTGCACGGTACTACGATGCGCTCACCCTGCAGGACCACGATGTCGCTCGGGTGCTTGAGGCACTTCGGGCCTCGCCCTACGCCGAGAACACAATTGTGATGTACATGAGCGACCACGGGCGGGGTGTGGTTCGCGAGAAGCGGTGGTGCTACGAGGCAGGGATACACCTGCCGCTGATCGTTCACGGCCCGGGAATCACAGCCGGCGTCGACGAGCAGACGGTCAGCTGGGTCGATGTAGCCCCGACGGTTCTCACACTCGCGGGTGTTCCTGTCCCTGACGGATACCACGGGCTCCCCTTTCTTACCGCCGACCGCGAACCGGCAGAGCGGCGCCGCGAAATCGCGTTCGCCGGCAGAGACCGCATGGACGAAGGCTTCGATAGAGTGCGTGCCGCCCGCAGCCGCCAGTTTCTCTACATACGGAACGACTATCCAGACATCCCTTACGCGCAGCGGCTGACCTATATGGAACGCCACCCCGCGACGCACGAGGTCCGCCGTCTCGCCGCGGAAGGACAGCTAAATACCGCACAGATGCTCTGGATGCAGCCGCAGAAACCTGCCGAAGAGCTCTATGACGTAGAGGCTGATCCTGCGAACGTTCACAATCTGGTGGATGACGCGGTGTACAGCGGGCAGCGGGACGCGCTCCGCGCGGCGCTCGAAGCGGAGCTATCACGAACCGACGACCTCGGTCTGAAAAGCGAACGCAAGCTCATTGCAGAGGGTGTTGTCACCGACCGTCTGACCGAGTATAGCGAGCGCCTCGAGCCACTGCCCGAGGAATTCGCTCTCGGCGACCTTCGGCACACCGTGCTCGAAATGCCGGAGCGCTCGTGAACGGACACACCATGAGATACACCGCCGTGCACGAACGCCTCGAAGCCGGAAAAACTGTCATCCTCGACGGCGGCACCGGCACCGAACTGCAACGCCGCGGCGCGCGCATGGACCCGGGTGCCTGGTGCGGGCCGGCGTCCGCCGAGAGCGGCGACCTGCTCGAGCAGGTGCACCGCGACTACGTCGCTGCCGGGGCCGATGTCATTACCGCGAACACCTACGCCTCGTCGAGGCTCATGCTCGAGCCGGCGGGCTACGGCGATCGCTTCGCGGAGATTAACCAGGCCGCTGTCGACGCTGCGTTTCGCGCGCGCGAGGCGAGCGGGCGCGACGAAGTGCTTGTGGCAGGGGCCATCTCGCACATGGCCCCGTTTGTCGCGGGCAGCGCTCAGCACGATCTCTCGCGGGCGCCGTCTGAAGCAGCCATGCGCGAGGCCTTTACAGAAATGGCGACCTTCCTCAAGGACAGCGGCTGCGATCTGATTCTTCTGGAGATGATGTATTACCCGGAGCGCATGCCTGCCGCGTTCGAGGCGGCGCTCGCGACGGGACTGCCGGTCTGGGCCGGATTCTCCGCGCGTCGGGGTGCTGCCGGGCCGCTGAGCCCAACTGGGCCAGTCGATTCCACCGGTACACTCCTCAGTTTCGCGCCCGACAGGGACATCCCCTTCGCGGAACTCATCACGATCCTCGACGACTACGACGTCGCGGCAGCGGGCATCATGCACACTCCGTCGCACCTCGTGGCCGAGGCACTCGCGATCCTGAAGGAGACCTACGACGGACCTCTGCTCGCCTACCCGGACTCCGGGTACTTCCGCATGCCGCAGTGGCAGTTCGAAGCGATTATTCCTCCGGATGAGTTTCAGCGCTACGCGTCACAGTGGGCCGCAGACGGCGCGCAGATCATCGGCGGCTGCTGCGGCCTGTCACCGGAGCATATTCAAGCGCTACGGCCGCTGCGGTCCTGAACGCGTTTACATCAACATAAAAACCCCACCGACGCGCCGGACGTGACCTTTCTTATCATCACCCTGCTTCTGATGTATGTGTCGCACGCGCTGATCTGGGTACTGATGACCTTCGCGAGTGTGGAGTTCGATACGACCCCGATCCGCATACTGGGCATTATCGGTGCCGGAAGCCTCGGCATAGGCCCAGCCTTTACCCACGCACCCGGGGTGTACATCGCGCTTGGCGTATTTTTGATTGCAGGGGTCGTGTTCGTGCGCCGGTGTGAGAGCACATCTCTCGCCTGAACAGCCAGGTACTTCCTGACCGACTCACATAATAGCCTGTCCGATTAATCCAGAAGTCTCGGCACGGCCGAAGCCTCCAGGGTGACGGTCGGGTCGAACGCCGGACCGGCCATGTACCGATCGACACTCGTCCGGAGCTGCCGGGCGACTATACGGTTATCGAGGTCGGTGACGATATCCATCGACGAAGCGATAAGTCTGCCACGGCCTACGCGAGCCTCGAACAGGAGGCATAGCCGGTGGCTGCGAAACCAGGTGTCGACTGCAGATACGATCGGTTTGAGCTCGGTCGTAAACCCGTCGAGCACAAATGCCCCTGCATTTTGCATGAGTTCCCACCACTGCCAGTTCGAGTGCCATTCGGTTGGAAACTCCGCAAGAGCTGCGTGTTCGGGGTCGCACACAATGCCGAGCGTGTGGGGAGCCTGCCCGCCGGTCCATGCGGTGTTCCAGAACACCGTCGAAAAACCGACGGCGATATCGGATCGCATCTGATCGCGTGTCGGTACATAGAGAATCGATGCCCCCTGCGCAAGTTTTTCAAGGACATCCTGATCAAGCACGGTCACGACGAGGGGTCCGTCGGTGCCGTCAGGATCATCCGAAGCCGGCTCCGGCTCGGGATACACCCAGACGTCCCAGGTATTGCGCGATTCGTGTTCAGGAACCGAGACTTCAACCTCGTACCGGGCCGGAGCTGCAAGTCCGGCGAGCGGGACGTTGAGCGCACCGACGCGGTCGAGTCCCCGTTCAAGCCGCCTTTGCAACTGCAGCGTTCCGGACCGTACCGGTGTACCGGTATCGTCAAGGACGCTCCAGTGTATCTCGCGCACCACGGGTCGGTACCCGCCAAAATGCGATACCTCAACCGTACCGGAGAGGACGTCACTGCTGCGGTAGTATCGCCTCGACAGGCGAAGAAGCGGGACAGTCGGGCCACAGAACGAACGAAACATCTCGGCGCTGACGTAGGTTTTCGGGTCCCAGAATGGATCGAGAACCCCAACCAGTGCGGTACCCTGACCGGGGAAGTCGTTCAATCCGAGAAGCTGAAAGCCACCGAAGTTGTGTGTCCGGAGCGCCGATTCGATCTCTTCCTTGTAACACAGAACTTGCAGCTTCCCCGACGCATAGTGGAAGCGATCAGCATCCTCACCGAGTCCATTCGACTCCAGAAGTTCACGAAAGATTTCGAAATTACGGGGTTTGAGTGGACCGGTGTACTTTGCCATTTCATGAAAGTCCGGGAATACACACCACTGCCCGATTTCGTGGCTCACGACGACTCGATCCTGCGCCGCCACATAGGCATCATAGTCGCTTACGGTTTCGGGCGGGCTCCCGTTTATCCGTGAGGAAAGACCCTGCCCCCAGGCCTGCACGCGCGGTTCGGGTACGTTATGGTAATCGTTTTCGGGAATTGCCGGCCATCCGGCACCGCTTGAGAACAGTCGACCGCCGTCACGTTCCTTCCAGTATGACACCCACAGGGCAAGATACTCATCGATTCGACCCGACGGCTCATTACCTGCGGTCATCATTACAAACGAAGGATGATGACCGAACTCGCTGATAATACGTTCGCTTTCCCGGAAATGCCAGTCGCTGAATCGATCGTCATGACCTACCGACGCGCCCTGATTCGCCCAGACAGGCGCTTCAACCTGCAGGTACACTCCGAGGGAGTCTGCTGCGGCAAACGCGGCCTCCGGTGGGCACCACGAATGAAAGCGTACGTGGTTCAACCCGAATTCCTGCACGCGCCCCATCACCTTCATCCAATGGGCGAGATCGGTTGGTGGATAGCCGGTCAGCGGAAAGACACAGCACTCGAGGGTTCCCCGGAGGAAACAACGGTTACCATTTACCCTTAGTTGCCTGCCTTCGGTGGAGATCTCGCGTAAGCCAGTAGAGAGCGAGCAGGTGTCGGCAAAGGCAGCACCGCCGGAGATATCCGACAACGACACTGAAACCTCGAAGGTGTTGGGATTGAACTCGTCCCAATACGCACATTCCGGGTCGAGCACGAGTTCATGAAAAACGTCTGCTGATGCGTGCGGACGGATCGTGAGTGCATGTGTGTCCGAGGTCACAGTCGGCTGCGGGCTTTCAGAGGCCACAGCGTCTGCCCGAGTTGCCGCAGGCGAAGTTACGCACACGCCGGCATCGACCATCGAAACTCCAGCGTTTCGAATCGTTGCTCGGACCAGCAGCGAACGGTTCCGCAGATTCGAAGCCAGGTTGATCGACTCTATCCACACCGAGTCGTGCGCCTCAATGGATATGTCACCGATTATGCCGTTCCAGTTTCCCTGGGTATGGTCGGACACACTGTGTGCGTTCGGGCCAACCTCGTAAATCATGCTGTTATCGACACGAACTGCAAGTACGTGGGAACCCGCCGCAAATCCGCTTCCGAGCTCGTAGCAATGCGGGGTAGACAAGCTGTCGTCGCTTCCAAGACACTTCCCGTCGACCCAGACGGTCGTCTCCCAATGAGGTCGTTCGAGGATGAGCCGAAGCTCCTTCCCTTCCAGCTCGGACGGTACCGTGAACTCTCTCGTGTACCAGACTGCGCCTATGTAACGACGGTCCGGTTGCAACCAGTACGGATACTTGTACGACTCCGCGTGTCGATATGGTTCGTACCGGGGATCTTCGAAGTACTCCCGCCCGAACTCACTTCCGATCCAGTGGGTCGAAGGCCCTGGCGGTTCGCCTATCCCCTGGTTTTGTATGGCACCGGGCAGCTCGACCATATGCTCCTCGGCACCGGCGGTACCAAGGAACCATCGCGCGTCACGCCCTTGGTCTTCGGGGTCGAGCACGGCTTTCCACGTCCCGTTCAGATTAATACGTGTCCGTTTTGATGATGTTCGCATAGGTCTGATCCTTTCTGTATTGCTGTAATCCGTCGTCGACAGTGCGGCGCCGCGAAGCCACAACTATTTCCCGGCGCCTTCGGCGATGCCAGCAATGTAGTACCGTTGCACGAGCAGGAAGACGACGATCGTAGGAATGGATACCAGTGTCGCCGCGGCCATAGCAGGGCCGTACGGCCGGGCCGAACCGGCCGACACGGCGGTCAGCATGTTAGCCATACCAACCGGCAAGGTCATCGATGCTTCACGACGAATTACAACAAGGGGCCACAGAAAATTGTTCCAACTGTTGATAAACGTAATGATCGCGAGCGTCGCGAGACCGGGCCTGACTGTCGGAAGAACGATCTGCAGATAGATTCGAAGCTCGCCCGCACCATCAATTCGCGGGGCATCGAGTAGTTCTGTAGGAACATACTCCATGTACTGGCGCATCAGAAAGATTCCGATCGCCGGAGCGACGAAAGGTACGACGAGAGCGACAAGAGAGTTTGTCCACCCGAGATTACTGACGATCACGAACAGGGGAATAACAAGAATAGGAAACGGAATCATTGCCGACCCAAGCAATCCGAAGAAAAGCGGTGTTCTGCCCCGAAAGCGGTACTTGGAGAATGCGAAGCCAGCCATACTGCAGAACAACAGGACAGCGATAGTAGTGCTCCCTGCAACGAGCAGGCTGTTGACGAACCACTCCGCAAACGGCCATTGCGTAAAGAGGCGAATGTAGTTTTCGAGGTTCAGGCTCGCGGGAAGAATGGTCGCGGGTCGAAAAATCTCAGTTGTCGTCTTGAAGGACGCGGTAATCATCCAGACAAATGGTATCACCATGAATACTCCTCCGATTGCGACCGCTCCATTGATAGAAATATCGGCCAGAAGCGTTCGGAACGACCGTAACCGACTGCGTCTTTGGGCTATCATATACGACGACTCCTAATCCCGCGTCTTGCCGCGGAATGCCCCCATCTGTACGAGGGACAGAACAAAGATGGAAATAAAGAGTATGAACCCGATTGTCGCTCCATACCCGAGACGAAACTGAGTAATACCCCGCAGGTAAAGATACTGCACGACACTTCGCGTCGCGTTCGACGGCCCTCCACCGGTAAGAACTTGTGGCTCATCAAATATCTGCAACGAGCCTATGAGCACTATCACGCTCACGAATAGCGACATCGGTCTCAGTTGTGGAAGTGTGATACTCCAGAAACTACGAAAACGCCCGGCACCGTCAACATGTGCGGCATCGTACAATTCAACAGGAATCCCCTGAAGACCTGCGAGGAAGTAGATTGAGGTCAGACCCGTCCAACGCCAGATGATCACAACAATGACCGGGATGATTGCAAGAGTGCGTGAGCCCAGCCAGTCGATAGATGCGATACCGAACCGTGCAAGCGTCAGATTGATCAGTCCAAACTCACGGCTGAATAACATAAGAAAACTCTGAGAGATCGCTACGGTTGAGGTCACAATTGGTGCGAAATAGATTGCTCTCCACATGTTCCTGAAACGAAGACTGGGAGAGTTCAGCGCGACCGCAAGAAAGAGCGCGAGTGGAACCACGATGAAGATGCTGGTTGCCGAGTAGATTGCCGTATTCCGAACAGAGATCCAGAATACCTCGTCGCCAAGAATCCGTTCATAGTTCGCCAGTCCGATAAATTCGGGCGGACGAAGTCCTCCCCAACGGAAGAAGCTGATTATGATGGCGAAAACCGCCGGACCGAGCATAAATGTAAAAAACAGCAAATACGCCGGGGCTATAAACCCGTAAGGTGTCATGCCGATCCACGGCCTTCGAGCGACAGGAGGTCTTGATCTCTTCATCGCGTTACCTTCCACTTACTGGAATCTGGACGAACGGGACCACGAGGGCGCATGCCCGCGTGGTCCGTCCAAGGGAATAAGCCCCGCACGGTCCTTACAGTCCCGCGTCGGCTTCTGTTATCTCGACGACACGATCAATGAAGGTTTCGGCGTCAATATCTCCGTCGATAAACGGTGCTAACATATCACCGAGCGCGGAGTTAAACGATGCTCGGGCTGGACTCTGCCACAACGGTGGTGTATCCAGCGCGACATCTGAGATAACTCTTCCAATTCGTTGCCCACCGTAAAACTCGTGCTCTACATCGACTACATCAGGATGTTCCAGAGCTTCATACATGGTCGGGAAAAACCCTATCGTCGCGTACCGGTCCAGCTGACCATCAAGCGTAAGATAGCCGTCCTCGAGGATTTCCCACACCAGGTCCTGGTGATCAGATGCCTGTGTAATGGCAAACCCCGTGCCTCCCCATACACTGGTAGTGTGTGCATCAGGATCGTCCCATAGCGGCATTGGCGCCAGTCGCCACTGCCCCGCCATATCCTCCACACCAGGCTGGAGTAGTGACGTATTATACCAGTCAGGCATTATGATCCCGGCAAGTCGCCCCTGGCTGAATGCAGTCGGGATCGTTGATCCCCAGAACTCATCACCATAGACAATGTACAATGCACCCGAATCGACGAGGCTACGTATGATCTCAAGGACTTCTTTCGCATAGCGCCGATTATCGCCTTGACCGAAGACCAGTTCGCCATTCTCGTCAAAAAACTGGCCACCGCGTTGCAGGTACATCATTCCGAATAGACCATCTGCCATGTTGTCGGCAACACCGATTGATACACCTTCGGCACCGAGTACTTCCCCAACATCGACAAACTCATTCCATGTCGTCGGAACCGATAACCCGCGTGACTCGAATATTTCCGGCTGGTGATAATACGCGACTGCACTCAGAGCACTCTCAACGCCATAGATGCGGTCGTTGTACGTGTACAGTGCCCACCGGCCTTCGACGAAATCGCTAAACCTGTCGCCAATGCGGTCGGTAAGATCTACGAGCACGTCTTCCACCACACCATCTTCCATAAGAATCGGAAAATCTCCCTGCTCAACCCCGATAAAGTCAGGCAACTGTTCGCCTGCGACGGTTGCCGACACGAAGGAAACAATCGGATCGGGCATCTCCTGTGCATCAAGCACAATAGTGAGATCCGGATTGCTTGCGTTCATTGCGTCGATCCGCTTCTGGAAGAACTGAACATAGAGGGCATCGTGTGTCCACATCCGGATTGTCACTTCGCCTTCAACCTCGGTGCTGCGGTCGCCACACGCCGATAAAAAAAGCACGATCGTGAATACGATCAGGATCGGGGCCAACAAACGCCGTCTGCGAGCATGCACTCTTTTCTCTTTCATAACCTACTCCTTGGAACAATGTCTGATCAGGCTATGTCTGTTCTACACGTATGAACATGGAGTCGATCACAAAATAATGGACGATCTTCGCAACGCATCGTGAGTTTCGCTGCCTCGAACAATCGTAGCCACGTCAGTTTCTGATGCGTTTACGATACTCTCGAGGCGAAACACCGGTGACCCGGCGGAATACGCGAGAGAAGTAGAACTGATCCTCAAACCCGACCGTCGAGGCGATCTGACCGACTGAGTCGTTGGTCGCGTCAAGATAGTAGCACGCCCTTTGAACACGCTGGTGCTGTATAAACTCGATGGGAGCGTGTCCGGTCATTTCGCGAAAGAGCTGGGAAATGCGGGATACACTCAGATGCGAGCGTGATTTGAGTATGTCCAGGGTTATTCGTTCGGAGAGATGGTCCTGAATGAACGATATAAGGTTCTCTATCTCCTGGGCTCCACCACCGGCAATGACTCCGGCCTGGCCCTGATTATCCAGGTACACCGTACCGAGGATCAGTTCTGCGGCTGACGTTGCGGTGAGAAGGTACGGTTCGGAGGTTCCCCGGGAGAGCACCGAAAAGAGATTTTCGAACAGAGACACCAGAAACGAGATCTTGGCTTCCGGGACGCTTACGGTTCGGGCAGTGTCTGATCGAGGAACATACACGGGCACAAAATCACCCGTCACGTGCATCCAGTATATTGTCCATGGATTATCCGGTCGCGATCCATATTCATGCGGAACCCCGGCCGGTACGGTTATTGCCTCTCCGCTGTGCACTTCGACCTCCACATCAGGTACGGAAACGAAACCAGCTCCATGTACATACAACATGAAGACGTGCTCGTCGCAGCCGTTTTCACGTCGGCGCAGGTGGAGGCGGGCACGAGGAAACTTCCCGGCGTCAGTCACGGTCAGACCGTGCAGCGCCGGATTAGCCCGCACTCGTCGGAGGTGGTTTCGTGGCAAAACGTACAAAGTCTCCTGTGGAAACCCATCCCGTTTTTCGGCTCGTTTCGAAGAGAGCATGTACGCGAATTCTATCCATGTTTTTGTGACGTTGTCCATTCTCAAGGAGAGAAACCTCGCTTACTGTCAAGGAAGCCATGAACGATAACACTCTTGACGTAATCAGTATTGATGACGCCCCGCGGCCGTGCGCATCGGGTAGCGATCCGTGCGCCTGGACACAGCGTGTAGTGATTCCGACATATCAGACAGGGCAACCCTGTCCGCACCCGATGTACTTTGAGCACCGTGTGTACCAGGGTAGTTCAGGCGCGGTCTACCCGTTACCGATTACCGAGGAGATTGCGGCCGAAAGCGAGCCGGTCGAGTACGAAGCGGTTTTCCTCGAGAACGAGTTTATTAAGGTCATGGTGCTGCCGGAGCTAGGCGGCAGAATACACATGGCTTATGACAAGAAACTGGACTATCACTTCGTCTACTTTAACCGCGTTATTAAGCCGGCGCTGGTGGGGTTGGTCGGACCCTGGATTGCGGGCGGGATCGAGTTCAACTGGCCGCAGCACCACCGACCGTCAACATGCATGCCCGTAGAGTATCGGATAGAAACTGACGACTCCGGGCGCGCTACCGTTTCCCTGCGAGAGGTCGATCGGATGTATGGCCTTGGAGTGGAGACCCGCGTATCGCTCGGCAGGGAAGATACCCGAATTCGGATTGACGCTACCGTATCGAATCGGACCGCAACGCACCAGACCTTTCTCTGGTGGGCGAATCCAGCAGTTTCGGTCAACGACGAGTATCAAGCTATCTTTCCTCCCGACGTTCAGGCGGTTTTTGACCACGGCAAACGAGATGTATCGAGGTTCCCGATCGCCACCGGCACGTACTACAAGATCGACTACGCCCACGGAGTAGATATCTCGTGGTACAGGAATATCCCTGTACCAACATCGTATATGGCCTACTACTCGCACTACGACTTCGTCGGCGGATACGACCATGCACGCAACGCCGGGATTCTCCACGCAGCGAGTAATCGCATTTCCCCCGGAAAGAAAATGTGGACGTGGGGAACCGGAGACTTCGCATCAGCCTGGGAACAGAATCTCACCGACGCTGATGGTCCATACATCGAACTGATGACCGGCGTGTTTTCGGAGAATCAGCCGGACTTTACGTGGATAGCTCCCGGCGAGACTACATCGTTTACCCAGTACTTTTACCCGTTCTGGGAACTCCCCCACGTCCTCTGTGCGACCGAAGACGGCGCAATCGGCTTCGTTTCAAGAGACGGTAATGAACTGCTCACCGTGTATGCAGCCATTGGACAAACCACATCTATCCGTATACTCGAAGGAAACACAGTGCACGAACTCGAGTCACGCCGACTCGAGGCACATACGGTGCATGAATGGCACCTTCCGGTCGAACGAAGCTCAATCACCGGCATCGATCTGCTGCGTGATGGCAGTCCGACTCTGAGCTACCGTATCCCGCAGGATTCGATCGCAGACATACCCGAGCCGGCAAGCGCACCTCCGACGCCGGATGAGGCGCCGAGCGCAGAGGTCCTGTACCAGATCGGGGCACATCTGGAACAGTATAGACACGCAACAATATCGCCCGACGTCTACTACAAGGAAGCACTCCAGCGTGACCCGGGCTACTCAGCCGCTCACCTCGCGCTTGCACGTCTGGCATTATCGTCAAACCGACCCGGTGAAGCACTTGAACACGCGGAACGCGCCGTCGAGCGTCTGACGAGCTGGAACAACAATCCTGCCTCCGGTTGGCCACACTACTACCTCGGTCTGTGTTACCGGGCGAACGGACGACTGTCGGACGCCGAGCGGGCGTTCGACAAAGCGACGTGGTGCGAAGACAGCCGCGCCGCTGCGCACGTTCAAATCACACTGATTCATCTTCACAACGATGATCCTTCTCGAGCCAGAAGAAACCTTGATCGCGCGGTTGAAACACGCCCATCCCTTGAACGGGCAAACAACTTGCTTCTTTTTCTGGACCCGACATCTGCACCTGCCAAAGGCCCCGCTGAGCTCGTATCAGACTATTGCCTCCCGCACGGTGCCGGGACAATGCACCGCCACACATGGAACCTTATGGAACTCCTGTGCGAGTTGAGTGAAGCGTCACAGTACAGACGCATCGAAGATACCGTCAAAACATGGGATGGCGAGGATGTTCGAAAGGATGCGATTCCGTATTACTTCGCCGCATGGGCTGCCGGTATGAGCATGCGCCCATCGGCCACCGTCAACGCCTGGCTCAATAAGGCGGAGCAGCAGTCTGCAGCCGGTGTTTTTCCCGTCCGATCAGCTGAGCTGGAAGTTCTGGCCTATGCGGTCGCATTTGGCGAGCAGTGCCCCATGGCGCACTACTATCTCGGCAACGCCGAGTATCATCGCCGGAACTACTCCAAAGCATTCGATCTCTGGACCTTTACCACGCGACATGTTCCAGGATTTGCCGCTGCACATCGCAACAGGGCGATCTACCTGTTTAACAAAGCAGGTAATGTTGAAGAAGCAAGGAATGACATGGAACTCGCATGCACGCTCGCACCCGGAGATGCCCGCATCCTTGCCGAGTTCGACGAGTTGGCAAGACGCTCCGGTGTGTCGCCCAGGCAGCGGAAAGTCGCGCTCGAAAGTAAAGTCGAACTGGTATCAAAGCGGGACGATCTAACGATACAACTGGCTGCAATAGAGACTACCGAGAACCGTCCACAGGAAGCGCTGTCACTGCTTGCGAACCATCGATTCACGCCATGGGAAGGAGGAGAGGGCGCGGTGCCGGGCGAGTATCGACGCGCGGTTATCCGTCTCGCACTCCACGGTATCGGCAGTGGACAGTTCGATGATGCGATCAAGCTGCTCGAGTCGGCGCGTGAATACCCGGATAACCTCTGTGAAGGTAAACTTCCGTTTACTTCCGACAACGAGCTCGACTGGTGGATCGGGGTATGTAAGACAAGACAGGATGCAGGCCACGACGCAAAGCGTTTTTTTGAAGCAGCCGGAAGCGGCTCGCACACACCATCACTCTCTATGTACTACAACGATGTCCCGGCACGCGCAATCCTCTACCAGGGGCTTGCACTCCAGGAACTCGGCGACGCGACCGAGGCTCGTCGTCGCTTCTTCAGCCTTCGTGACTACGGGGAACGACATATTCGCGATCACATACAGCAGGACTACTTCGCAGTTTCGTTTCCCGAGCTCGTAACCTTCGAGATAGATCTGACGGAGCGGCACCGGAGTTTCTGCAGGCTCGTTATCGCGCTCGGGTCTATTGGTCTCGCAGAGCGCGATATCGCCCGCGCAGTGCTTCTGGAACTGCTAAACGACGATCCGAACAACGTCGACGCGGTTGACCATCTGTATCTTCTCGATCACCACGAGCTGCTGTTGCATTGAAGGTCGGGCGAAGTTCTGCACCCTAAGGGGCGCCCGACCCGCGCTATGTGTTCCCGCAGCGGTGCGGAGATGTGGTCATCCATAATCACAATATCGAGTGCCCAGGGAAAAACTTCATCATCCAGCTGGTGCTTCCAGTGCCAGACATCGGTGTGTTCAAGGTCACGGCCGAATACGGCGATATCGATATCCGAACCCTCGCGCCAGGTTCCTTTTGCCCGCGATCCGAAGAGCACCGCTGACTGCACACGTGCATCCGCACGAAGAACTGCACAGATGCGGTCGAGAATCTTCTCGGGTATCCCTGTTGCCGGATCGGCGATCTTAGTCTGCGCCATAACGGGTCTTCATGGTATCTCGAAGTTCGCGAAGAAGCGAGGCAAAATCCTGCCTCACCGCCTGCTCGATAGATTGCGCGCGGGCTTCGTCGTACAGATGGGCACTCTCATTCCGCGCCTGATGCATTTCCTGCCATGCGAGTCCGTCGTTTATGATGCCGTCAGAGAATGCCCTGCGGATAACCGGCTTGGGTCCGACAATGTCTTCTATACCAAGATCTCGCAGATAGTCCTGCAGCGTCTTCCACGCCAGCTCGTAGGCGAGCTCAAACGCCTTGATCAGGCCCTGCCGCTCGAAGGTGTTCGGTTCCTGTATCGCCACCGCCGCTTCCAGATTATCTACGCTGTTCGAGAAATTACTGAAGCGCTGCTTCCAGCGAACATCTGGTGTATCCATGAGCCCTGAACCTTCCCAGGCTCATGGTAGCGGGAAATTCACGGGCAGCGCAACACGAATATAACTGCTATACTGCCAGGGTGCCGTTCGATTACTTTGACCTGCGCGAAATGCGAAAAAGCCACCCAGCGTGGCGGCTTATGTACGCTGATAACAGCCCTATGATCGCGACCTTCCTCGACCGCGCATTTCGTGAGGAAAATGACCGTACGCTTTCGGAGTCTGAGCTCTCGATGCGACTCGAAGATTTTCTCTTCACATTGCGCGAGACCGAGGGCGACGAGGCGTATCCGCGCGCTGCACGCGCCTACCTCGACGAGTGGGCTCACGTCGAAAAAGGCTGGCTGCGCAAGTTCTACCCTCCCGCCTCCGACGAGGCGCACTACGACCTGACCCCCGCGACCGAGACGACGCTGCGGTGGCTGGACGGGCTCTTCGAACGGCGTTTCGTCGGGACCGAAAGCCGCCTGAACGCGGTTGTGCAGCTGCTGCGCGAGATAGCCGGTGGCGTAGAAGAAAACCGCGAGCTTCGCCTGACCGAGCTCAAACGCCGCAGGGCCGAAATTACCGAGGAGATCGCCCGTATATCTTCGGGTGAAACCGAGTGGCAGCTTGACGATCGCTCGCTGCGCGAGCGCTTCTTCGAGTTCAGCAGAACAGCACGCGAGCTCCTGAGCGATTTCCGCGCAGTAGAGAACAATTTTCGCGAACTCGATCGCAACGTGCGCGAGCAGATTGCCACGTGGTCCGGCGAGAAGAGTGAAATGCTCGAGCGGATCTTCGGCGAACACGATGCGATAAGCGAGTCAGAACAGGGTCAGAGCTTTCGCGCTTTCTGGGACTTTCTTATGGATCCCGCCAGCCAGGAAGAACTGACCGATCTGCTCGATCGCGTATTCAGAATCGCATCGATCTCTGCTGAAGCAGAGGATACCCGTCTGCGCCGCATTCATTTCGACTGGATGAGCGCCGGGGAACAGACGCAACGGACCGTCGCCCGCCTTTCACGGCAGCTTAGAAGCTATCTCGACGACCGTGCATATTATGAAAATCGCCGCATCACCGAAATCCTGTCAAACATCGAGAAGGCGGCCATTGCAATCCGGCATGAACCACCCGACGATCTTGAAATGGAGCTGAGTGACGTGCGCCCTGAGATAACCCTGCCCATGGCAAGGCCTTTATTCGATCCACCACGTTCGAGCGAACTGACCATCGAGCCGGTCCTTGAAGAGACGGTCGAGATCGATGCCTCTGCGCTCTTCGATCGAATCATCGTTGATCGCCGTCGCCTGCTACAGAATATACAGGATGCGTTGCACGACCGGTCTCAGGTTACCCTTGCGGCAGTCCTCGCTGCACATCCTCTGGAGGAAGGCCTGGCCGAGCTGATCGATTACTTTGCGATAGCTGCCGGATCGACTCATGCCTCGATACACGAGGACCAGACGGCCGTGTTGACGTGGCGAGACCGGACGGGAGTCGTTCGACAGGCGACAGTACCCGAAGTAGTATTTGTCGCGAAGGAGCAGTCATGAGTACGGATTCGCCGGACGGCCTTTCGACGATCCTCATTCATCTTTTCAGAGGCGTCGTACACCACGAAGAAAACGAGGCACGCTGGAACCTGATCCATCGCTACGAAGCGCGCATACGTGATTACGTTAGAGTTCTCGGCCTCGAGCTTGTGCACGACACCGATGCCGGATACGCCTTTCTGCGTATGCAGGATCAGGAAGATGATGAAGCTCCCGAGCTACCACGGCTTATCGCGCGACGACGGCTCTCCTACCAGGTTAGTCTCGTTCTCGCGCTCCTGCGGCGTCGACTCGCCGAACACGACGCCCTGAGCGGTGAACAGCGACTGATTCTCGACCGCGGCGACGCAATTGAAATGGTAAGAACCTTTCTGCCGGAAGGGAGCAGTGAGGCGCGCGTCGAAGACCGTATCGGTGCACATCTGAAGCGCATCGCCGATCTTGGGTTTATCCGGTTTCTCGACGATTCCGGTGAACGCATAGAGGTGAAACGCATTCTCGCGGCATTTGTCGATGCTCAGTGGCTCCGCGAGTTCGATCAACGCCTGCAGGAATACCAGGACTACGCCGGACAGGATTCGACGAATGATTGACACTGAGCTCCTGGATTTTTCTACGGATGACATGCACGCAGGCTTCAGACTTCGTCGCATGGAGGTACTCAACTGGGGGACCTTCGATCGCAGGATATGGACGATTCCAGCGCACGGTCGCAACACCCTGCTCACCGGGGACATTGGAAGCGGAAAATCAACGCTCGTCGATGCGCTCACGACGCTTCTGGTGCCCGCGCATCGTGTCACGTATAACAAAGCGGCAGGAGCGGAGTTTCGCGAACGCGACTTGAGATCGTACGTACTCGGATACTATAAGTCTGAACGCGGTGAAACCGGAATGTCCGGCAAGCCGGTTTCGCTGCGCGATCACACCTCATACTCGGTTATTCTCGGGGTCTTTCACAACGAAGGGTTCGATCAGACGGTCACCCTCGCACAGGTGTTCCATCAGAAAGAACAGCGTGGTCAACCGGCCCGCTTCTACGTGGTTGCCGATGACGACCTTTCTATCGCCGAGCATTTCAGCGGATTCGGACGGGATCTGACACAGCTGCGAAAACGACTGCGGACCCATCCGGCAATCGAAACACTGTTTGACAGCTTTCCGCAATACGGAGCGGCATTCCGCAGGCGCTTCGGTTTGCAGAGCGAACAGGCGCTCGAGCTGTTTCACCAGACGGTCTCATTAAAAACAGTCGGAAACCTTACGAGCTTCGTCCGCGAGCACATGCTGGAAGCCTTCGACGTCTCACCGAGGATCGAAGCACTTATTCAGCATTTTGATGATTTGAGTCGGGCACACGAAGCGGTACTGCGGGCAAAGGACCAGATTTCGCGGCTTACCCCGCTCGTTGAGCGCCTTGACGCACACGAGGCAGCGGTACAACAGAGCGAACAGTGGCGGTATTGTCGCAATGGTCTGCGGGTCCACTTTGCTGCGCTCAAAAGGGATCTTCTTGATGCGCGCCTCGCGATAATAGCAACCGAACGCCGACGCACACAGGAGCGCTACGAAGCCCGAAACAACGAGCTGAGTCGACTCCGCGGTGAACGGGATTCGATCCGACAGGCAATCGCAGACAACGGTGGTGACCGTATTGAAAACCTTCGTGCCGACCGGGCTCGGGCCGAAGAAGAACGTAACCGTGCGCTCAAACGCTGGGAACGCTACGACTCACTGTGCAGACAGCTCGGATATGAGACGCCCACTGATGCGGATACCTTTTCGGAAACACGACAAGCGTTCGAATCCCACATGACAGCGCTTCGCGAAAAAGCTGATTCGCTACAGGGCTCACGGAGCGAGGCAGAGTTTACGTTCCGTCAGTTGCGCGAAGAGCACGCGGCACTCGCAACTGAAATCGATTCGCTGAAAGGGAGGACCAGCAACATAGATTCGCGACAGCTTGATCTTCGTCGACAGCTGTGCGAAGCGACGGGAATCGATGAAGCGCATATCCCGTTTGCCGGCGAACTGATCAGTGTGCGCGAAGAAGCCCGGGATTGGGAGGGTGCACTTGAACGCGTACTCAGAAGTTTCGGTCTATCACTGCTTGTCCCGGCCGGGCTGTACGAGACTGTGGCCGAGTGGGTCGATCGCACGCATCTGCGCGGCAGACTCGTCTATTATCGCGTAAGCACCGTAGAGGACGATCTGCAACCCGAGATCGACACCGCTTCACTGGTATACAAGCTCGCCGTCAGACCGGACCATGACCTTGCACCGTGGGTTGAACGGGAACTACGGAAGCGATTCGATTATCTCTGTGCGGAAAGCATGGACGAATTCCGTCGCGCCTCCCGGGCGGTAACTCGATCTGGACAGATAAAGGGATCGAAGAGCCGCCACGAAAAAGATGACCGTCATCGTATCGATGACCGGTCACGCTACATCCTTGGCTGGAGGAATGAAGAGAAGATCCGTGTGCTGACGATGCGGCGTGAAGAAAAAGAAGAAGAGATCGGAAAATGGGCCTCCACCATTTCACAAGCACAGGAAAAACTGACTGAGATCCAGAACGAGCGTGATGTGCTGATACAACTGGGCGCATTCGAGCGCTTTGACGAACTGGACTGGAAGCCTGTCGCCGAACGTATACAGAATATTGAGCGGCAAATCGCTGAACTCGAACGTGATTCCGACGTACTCACTCACCTCCGGAAGCAGCTTGACGCGATCGACGCCCAGATAGCAGAGATCGACAGTGCGGTTCGGGACCTGAACGCTTTGCGTGCCAAGTACGACGAACGCCACGAGCAGGCGGAACAGCTTCAAGCCGACAGTATCGAGATTATCGCAGCGAGTAATGAGCCCCTGGAAGACCTCGCATCCGCAATCGAACCCGTGCGAGTTGAAGCGCTCGGCGAACACCGATTGACCGTCGAGTCGTGCGATAATCGACAAAGCGATGTGCGTGAATGGGTTCAGGCGAAACTCGACGCCGAGGAAAAGCGAATTGGAACCTTACGCGAGCGTATCCTCACGATCATGCAGGATTTTCGCCGGGATTATCCATCCGAAGCAACAGAGATCGACACATCGATCGAGGCCGGCCCGGAGTATCGAGCAATTCTCGAAAGACTCCGTGCAGACGATTTGCCCAGATTCGAAACCCGATTCAAGTCACTACTGAACGAAAACACGATACGCGAAATTGCAAACTTTCAGGCGCAACTGAACAAGGAGTGCGAAGTCATTCGCGAGCGAGTCGAACGCATTAACCAATCGATGTCCGCGATTGAGTTCAACCGCGACCGGTACATCCGCCTCGAGGTAATACCGGCGAGCGACTCGGAAATACGATCGTTCCGACAGGAACTGAAGAGCTGCACCGAAGGAAGCTTTACCGGCTCACGCGACCATCAGTATACCGAGGAGAAGTTCCTGCAGGTCAAAGCGATTATTGATCGTTTCAAAGGACGTGAGGGCACAGCGGATAGCGACCGCCGCTGGACAGAAAAGGTCACCGATGTGCGCACCTGGTTCACATTCGCCGCATCTGAACGGTGGACGGCGGACGATCGTGAACACGAACACTACACTGACTCCGGGGGTAAATCCGGCGGCCAGAAGGAGAAGCTTGCGTATACGGTACTCGCCGCGAGTCTTGCGTATCAGTTCGGTCTGGAGTTCGGGGAAATCCGGTCACGCAGCTTCCGGTTCGTCGTTATAGACGAGGCCTTCGGAAAGGGTTCGGACGAATCGACCCGGTACGGACTCGATCTGTTCGCGCGTCTGAACCTGCAGTTGCTGATTGTGACTCCCCTGCAGAAGATTCACATAATCGAACCCTACGTATCGACGGTCGGGTTCGTTCATACAGACGACGGTACGAGCTCGATGCTTCGCTGCATGTCCATACAGGAATACCGCGACGAACGCGACGCCCATCAGTCACATGATCGTATCTCCGTTCAACGTACAGAGACCATACCTGAATGAACAGATGGACCAGTCCGGCAGATGTGCGCGATATGCTCGAGAAGCGATGGAAGCGAGGAGACTTTCTGCGTGCCGTTCTTGAAGAAGAGAGCGTTCCAAACATCGATCTGCCGTATCGGATTCGCCTGAGCAGACCCTCGTCGCGGGAAATGACCGAGCACTTCGATGATGTGCGCAGGTGGATCGAGACGATCCGTAGCTTCGCAGACAGACGCGGTTGCGACGTCGAGTGGAAGACCGTTGATCATCGTCAGCTCGGACGAAACGATGTTCCCATCGCACTCGTCGTTCCGACTATACCTCATGTCGCGAGCATAATCGGGGCTCAGAACGAACTCGAGTCGTTTCGTCGGCAAGTTACCCAGCTTCTCTCGCGACTCCCGGAAACCGCTGCCTGGATACGGAGCCGCCCCTTCGACCTGCTTCCACTCGAAGACGATCTCGATCGCCTTATTCGCTTTGTCGAGTGGATGCGCGGAAACTATCCCTCGGGCATGTATCTGCGTCAGGTCGATATCCCCGGGATAGACACCAAGTTTCTCGAGAAGTACACGGGAACTCTCTCGGCCTGGCTCGATCTCGTGTTGCCGGCCGAACGCATTGATAGATCGTATCGAGCAGCGAAACAATTCGAGCAGCGATACGGCTTCTCACGTAAACCCGATCTTGTTCGATTCCGTCTGCTCGATTCAGCGCTTGTTCCGGCGTTCGCCGGTTTTGCCGATCTGAGCGTTACAGCGACGGATTTTTCTAACTGTCCGTTTATCGACAGAGGCGTGAAGCGATTGTTCGTCGTGGAAAACGACATATCGGCGCTCGCTCTTTCAGATACGCCCGACGCCATCGCTGTTTTCGGACGAGGGTATTACTTCGATTATCTCGCTGAGGCAGACTGGCTCGCACATCTTGACGTGCACTACTGGGGAGACATAGATACCCACGGCTTTGCAATCCTGAATCAGTTTCGCGAGTACGCTCCACACGCCCGGTCTCTGCTCATGGACCGAGAAACCTTACTTGCACACAGAACGTATTGGACCCGGGAGCCACGCCCGTTTCGCGGTACACTCGAACGCCTGACCGAACACGAACGAACTCTCTATGGGGACCTCGCGAGCGACACGTTCGGGGACAATGTGCGGCTCGAGCAGGAACGCATACGCTTTGGCACCGTACGCATGGCGGTTCAGGGGACAACCCTCAGCGCATAGTTACGCCCGGCCTAATGCAAACAAACACGACCAGAAGCACCCCATACAGGATGAGCAGGGCGCTGTAAAACGGTGCTCCGCCCGCTATCCCGCGCCACGGGGAAACGATTATGGCGCCACAGCAGATCAGGAAGGTCAGCACCGTGAAGCTCTTTGCGCTCGCTTCAACTGGTCGATGCAATATCGCGTTGAGCGCTTCCCGTCGAGCCGCTGCGTCAAAGCGAAAGGAGGTAGAAAACGCCTTGAGTTGTCTCATGACATCGTTGATCATCGAGACAGCAATCGCTGCTGTTACGATCGCGAGCCTCACAAGCATGTGCTGATACGTAAGCAATCCTTCCTTAGGCGCATCAAGACCCGCGAGCATCATCACACTGTTCACGAGAGTAATCAGGGTAAACACAATAGCGACATTAGCGAACGCACCTCGGGCTCGATACCAGCTCAGGAAGCTTTCCTGCGAGGCGGAGCGTTTTCCACGACGCTGCCACACGAAGAGAGCGTATACTCCGTTCGCCAGGAGTACGAATGGGTAGACGTAGACTATGCTCAATAGACCGTCCCGGTACGCGTCGGGGTGGAGCTCGACGAAGTGGCTCATGACGTACACGATCACAGTCACGAACAGCAACAGAGACGTAAATATCACAGTATGTCTGACGAGGATCTTCAGAAAATGACGCATATAATTCCTTTTTCTCACGCACACGTGCCTCTGCAGACTCCATCGCAGAACCAGTAATCCACCGGTGCCGGTACGCGGATTACCTCCCCGTCACGGAGCAACCCGCAACCCATAATAACGCTGGCCGATTTCGCGGCCGTTGAAATCGGCGACATCCGGAAGGTACCCCCACTCGGCGAATCCGAACTGCTTCAATAGCCGTATGCTCGCGTCATTCGTCTCGAGAACGACAGCAAAATACGTGCGAAGTCCGAGACGCGGCGCGTCGGCTATTGCACCGGAAAGAAGCTTCGTCCCTATCCCGTTGCCTTGATACGCACTGTCGACATAGTAGCTGACTTCCGCCGTAAATCGAAGTGCTGCTCGCCCGGGCCTGTAGGGACTGACGCTTACGAATCCGATTACCTGTTCAGCAATCGCGGCTACATACACCGGGTACCGATCCGAGGGATGTGCCGCGAGCCACTGTAGACGCTGCTTCACCGTTACCGGTTCGAGGTCGCCTGTCTTCTCCCCTGCTTCCACCGCCTGATTGTAGATACGTACTATCTGATCAAGGTCGTTGAGCTGTGCGGGTCGTATCTGTACAGAAATCATTCTACCGTCTGCCTCTCGATGCATTTCTATATCAGACAGCACACTTCACGCAATTCCCTGGAAAGCCGGGACTGTGTCATTTTTTCTGTTGTATTTACAAACTTTCTTGACCACGCGTCACTCGCGCGGTATTCTCCACGAAGGAGCCCGCCGCTAACACGCGATAACGGGCGATACAGAAACCGGAGGCTTTGAATGAAACAGTATGACGTGGTCATTATCGGTATCGGTACTGCGGGACAAACCGCCGCGCAGGCGCTTTCGGATGCCGGGAAGTCGGTCGCCATGGTCGACTACGGGCCGGTCGGCGGTACCTGCGCGCTGCGAGGATGCCAGCCGAAGAAGTACTTCGTCGTAAATACGCAGCTCGTTGCAGAGACGCGGGCGCTTTCGGGGTACGGCGTCGCCGGGCAGGTACACACCGACTGGCCTGCGCTTCAGGCGTTCAAACGCGATTTTACCGACCCGATTCCCGACGGGGTTGTCAAATCACTGCGCGAAGATGGAATCGACGTCTTTGTTGAGCGGGCGGCGTTTACTGAACCAGGGAAACTTATACTTGAGCCCTCGGGAACAGTGCTGCAGGCGTCGCATTTCATTATCGCAACAGGCGCACAGTCGCGCCCCCTCTCAATCCCTGGTGGAGAGCTCGCCGCGACGAGCGACGATTTCCTCGAACTCGAGTCGCTTCCCGAATCGATTATCTTCATCGGCGGTGGGTATATCTCGCTCGAGTTCGCGTTCATCGCGGCAATCGCCGGATCCCGGGTAACCGTATTGCAACGCGGTCCCCGTATGCTCCCCCTGTTCCCGGCTTCGCTCGTCGATCCGGTGGTCGAAGCTGGTCAGAAACTTGGGATACAGTTTGTCACTGACGCAGACGTCAGTGAAATCGTCGCAACCGGAAGCGGGTTTTCGGTCCGGACAGAGGAGAAGGACTCGTACGACGCCGCGTGGGTCATGAGTGCAATCGGTCGCGTTCCTAACATCGAGAAACTCGGGCTCGAAAAAATCGGTTTAGACACGGAAAGCCGGGGCATCGTGGTCGACGACTACCTGCAGACCAGCGCAGACGGTGTATACGCAATCGGCGACTGCGCCGCGACAAAACAGCTTGCGCCCATCTCCGACATGGAAGCGCAGATCGCCGCGGCGAACATTATCACTCCGCAATCGCAAAAAGCAGTGCGCGACGCGATTCCGTCGGTGGTGTTCACAAATCCGCAGATCGCGAGTGTCGGGATCACGCGGGAAGAAGCGGAGGCCGGAAACCTCGATGTTGTCGTAAAGTCGGGCGATGGTGGCCGCTGGCCGAGCTCTCGCCGCCTTCGGGGCGCTGTCGTTCGGTACGAGACGATCGCCGACGCGGCTACCGGACAGCTGCTTGGGGCGCACATCGTCAGTCCACACGCTGGCGAACAGATAAACGTCTTTACCCTGGCAATACGGAATAAGGTAACGACCGAGGAGTTCGCCACGATACCGTGGGCGTATCCGACTTACACCTCAGACGCGAAGTACATGGTCTGATCCGGTTCCTGCCGGGTAATGCCGTAGAACTCCACGGCGGTTCCACCGAGTATCGCCGCCTGCTCGTCCGGCGAAAGACGCTTTGCGTAGTCTGTCACCAGTTCCATGACCGGGCGGTACGCACCGGCGAGGGTGCAGACCGGCCAGTCAGAGCCGATCATCAGTCTATTCGGCCCGAATGCCTCAAGGACGACCTCGAGATAGGGGGTGAAATCATCAGCCTTCCAGGCGTGAATATCGGCCTCGGTCACCATTCCAGACAACTTGCACCAGACGTTGTCCCGCCGCGCGATGTCGCGCAGATCCCGGGCCCATGGTTCGACCACCCCGGTTGCGATCGGAGGCCTCGCGAAGTGATCGATTACGAAGCGCTGGTTCGGGAACGAGTCTACGAGATCCATAGCAGTCCGCAGATGGCGCGGAAACAGGATGAGGTCGTAGGTCAGACCGGCCGGTTCGAGCAGTGACACGCCGTTCTGGAAGTCTGCCCGGCGGACGAAATTCGTGTCGGGGTCGTCGTGGACGGAGTGACGCACGCCGACAAAGGCCGGGTTCGCGGCATAGTGGTCAATCTGTTCACCGACGCTCGGAGAGCACAAATCAAGCCACCCGACGACACCGTATATGCGAGGATACACTGCGGCAAGCTCCAGCAGCCACTCGGTTTCTTCTATCGTCCTACGCGCCTGAACAGCCACAGAACCATCGAAGCCGATTGAGTCGAGAAGCGGTGCGAGGTCGTCAGGAAGAAAGGGCTTCCGTATTGAATCGTGTCGGGGGCCCATCCAGGGATAGTCATGATCATTGTAAATCCAGAAATGCTGGTGCGCGTCTATGTTCACCTGCTCCGTCCTTCGAATGGTCGGCGGCGCTCGATCCGGAACACGTAGGCGTGTTCGCAGGGAGGTCGTTTCGGGGTTTCTATCTTCAGGGCACGAGCGCTGTCGTCGAGGGTCCATCGAAGCTCGCCGTCGACACCGGGCATGGTGATTCGAACGATTTCGTCCGGGTAGAGCTTCTCCCAGACCGTTCGAATGACAGCCTCCCTCGCGGGCCAGGCGAGGGCAATCGCGTAGAGGACGTCACCGTTCACCGTGAAACGGAAATCGGAAGCCGTGTACGCAAGTTTCTCGCTCTCGGTGAACCCGCCGGACGTCTGCATGAGCGTGGGGCCTTCACCGTAAGCCATCCACGGTGTCGTGCCGTAGATGGCCTCGCCGTTCAGGCGTAGCCACGACCCCATTTCCCGCAGAATGTGCTGCGAGGGTTCGGGAATAGTGCCGTCCGGCCGGGGATCCACGTTCAGCAACAGGTGCCCGTTCTTGCTCACGTTATCGATCAGATAGTGCAGGACCTCTGTCGCATCCTTATAGGTGTTGTCATGGAGATAGCACCACCCCTCGCCGCTATCGACGGTTGTATCGGTGATCCACTCGTTATAGGTCATCTCGTTGAAGCGTCCCAGTTCCAGATCGACAAGACCGCTGCCGGGAACCAGATCGTGATGCTTGTAGGTAACCACGACTTCGGTGTCCCATTCGACCGCAGCGTTGTAGTAAGAGGAGAGAAACTCGCGCTTGTAGTGTTCCTGTATGTGTCCGATTCCGACGTCGAACCACATCAGGTCAGGCCGATACCCGTCGATCACTTCGCGAACCTTGGCAAACCACTGATCGAGAAACGCGCGACTGGGGCGGGTAAGACGCGTCCAGTCATGAGGCAGCTCGTCAAGGCTCCTGTTCACGTCGTGAGGTTCTCCGTACAGTCCCGCGAAGCGCGGATCGGTCGTGTCATACGAATCGTTGTGATTAAAGAACCACCAGTTCTCTGCGTGATGAAGCGCAACCATGAAGCGCATTCCCTGCGCTCGGATCGCCTGTGCGAGCTCTCCGGTCACATCGCGCTTCGGACCCATGCGTGCACAGTTCCACTCGTTAACCGAACTGTCCCACATTGAAAAGCCGTCGTGATGCTCCGCAACCGGTCCTGAAAAAACGGCTCCGGCGTCCTTGAAAATTCCAGCCCACTCGTCGGCGTCGAAGCGCTCCGCGGTGAACATCGGAATAAAATCCTTGTAGCCAAACTTCGTCGGAGGCCCGTATGTCCTGCAGTGATGCTCGTATTGCGGTGTACCCGGACGGTACATGTTGTATGGATACCAGGTTCCGTTCGGTCCGCACCCGGGAACCGAGTAGATTCCCCAGTGCGCGTAGATCCCGAACTTGGCATCGCGGAACCACTGCGGAAGTTCGTGCTTCCTGATCGAGTTCCAGCTCGCTTCATAGCGCATGGCCGCTCCGCCTTAATCGATGGTGAGCGCGTGCTCCGCGATCTTCGCCTCGTCGAGCGTAATACCCAGGCCCGGTCCGGTCGGAACCGGAAGGCAGCCGTCTTCGTCTATGGGCGCGGAGAATATCTGTTCATCCGCATCGATCAGGAGCGCTCCGTGCAGGGTCAGCTCGGAGAACTCGACGTGTGGGAGCATGGTCGGCGTTGACGAGGCGAGGTGCAGCTTCGCTGCGCGTTCGGGTCCGAGCCCGAGAGCAGTTCCGACCACGGTCACAAGCCCCGCCGCTTCTGCCACGGCAGCGATCTTCTTTGCATTGGTGATTCCGCCGGCTTTTCCGATCTTTATGTTCAGGACGTCCACCGCTTCGCTGCGGATCAGTATCATCGCGTCCTGAAGCGTATAACACCCCTCGTCGGCCTCGATCAGCACGTCGACGGAACGCCGTACGAGGGCCATTCCCTGTATGTTCTGATACGCCACCGGCTGCTCAAGAAGTTCCAGGTTCACGTCGTACTTCTCGCACAACCTGCAGAATCGTATCGCGTCTTTCGCTGTGCGATAGCCCTGGTTTGCGTCGGCTCGGAGCGACACTTCGGGGCCAACCGCTTCGCGCATCGCGCGAAGCCTGATTGCGTCTACTTCCGGGTTCCCACCAATCTTCGCCTTGAAGGCTTTGATGTTGTACTTCTCGATATGCTCCACGCAATAGGCGGCCATGTCCTCAGGGCTGCCTCCGCCGATTTCCTTCGATACCGGAAGTCGTGCGTGATGCACTCCACCTATGAGCGCACCTACCGGACGACCGGTAGCTTTTCCCATGATATCAAGGAGCGCCAGGTCAATTCCTGCCCGGGAACAGCTGTTCCCCCGCCAGTTCAGGGCACTCGCGATGTATTCCCGATCGAATGGATCAAGGCCAATGAGGTTCGGACCGAGGTAATCGCGAACGGCGTAGAACACCTGTTCAACGGTATTGCCGAAGAAGCCTATGTCTGCCTGCGCTTCACCCACACCGGTGATCCCTTCATCGGTGTCGATGTAAACGATCACGTAGTCGAGCACGCGACTGGGGCGCTTGGGAGAAAGGCGCCCCGTACGGTCGGGTTGATACGTTGTATAGCTCACACCCGGATACGGTTCACCGTCAAAGGGAATTCTGACCGGAACGGCACGGACATTCGTGATCTTCATCTTCGGGTCTCCTGACTGGTAAATATGCTCGGCTCCCGCATGAGGGCCTCAACTTCGTCGAGTTCAAGTGGTGCGTCGGCCGTCAGCCTCTCGCACCCGTCACTCGTAATGACCACCGTGTCTTCCACACGGACGTAGGTGTGCGACACGTCTTTGAGCCAGATCATCGGATCAACGACAAGAACCATGCCTTCACGGAGCGGATCACCGTGCCACTGCTTCACGTTGTCGTGAACACTCATGCCAACGGTATGATTGAGGTAGCGGACACCTCGTGCGACCATATTTTCGATCATAGCGACGGCGGTCGAATCGCCCTTGAATCTTTTTCGCATTTCGTCGGCGGTATCATCGTAGACGTCCTGCGGGATCACTCCAGGCCGAAGCCGAGAGATCAGTGCCTTATGGTACTCTACGATGAATCCGTAGGTGTGCCGCTGCCACTCGTCGTAGGTTCCGTTTACCGGCCAGATCCGCGCGATGTCGCTCGTGTAGTGACAATACTCCGGTCCACAGTCCATGAGGACCAGATCGCCGTCTACGAGTGTGTCGGACGCCGGCGTGCTCGGTTCAACAAGCCAGCCGTAGCCCTCGGAAGACTGCCCTTCCATCCAGTAGACGTATTTTCCTATTGCCGTAAGTTGATGGCGGGGCATACCGGAATATGACGCCTTCATACACTCGTTAACCATTACCGCCGTGATTCTCGCCGCCTCCCGCATCACTTCGATCTCGGCAGGGCTTTTAATGAGCCGCATTTCGTCTATCACAGGCGAAAGATCCTGTATGACCATATCGGGGAAGCGTCTTCCGAGCAGACTGATCATGCGCTTCTCGCGGGTATCACGAAGCTCCCACTCGTCCTGCGCCCGGTGCCGCGCGGCCCGACGCGCCGTTCCACGCGTCTCACCGGCGTGCTCGGCTGGCTCGTGCGGGGTGAACAGTGTCTCAACCCCCGCGAGTTCGGCCTTCATCTGTTCTACCGGCAGAACCCTGTCGAACGAAGCGATCCTCGCAAGCTCGGGCAGGTCGTCTGCAGTGAGCGTAGCAGTCTCGTGATGCCCTTCGCCGACCTCATCCATCGGGACGAAGAGTGTGGAGATGCCGCTCCCCCCCTCGATCAGCAGGTACGAACGTTCGATGTCCATTCCACTGAGGTAGAAGAACTGCTTGCTTTGCGCAAGATCCGCCTGCATGCCGGCCGAGCGAGGGGCACCCTGGACGAGCGCGTGCGCGTCGGGTCCTATTGTCTGTGCGATACGACGGCGTCGGTCGCGAAACTCTTCGCGGGCGAAGCCTTTCGATAAAAGCCACTTCATAGGGGATGATTCACTCATGGGCGCGCTCCCAGAGTCGTAGCGCTGACGATTATGTTTTTCATTGTGTCTCCAGTGCGGCTTTGCCGCGAAGGTGAGAACGATGTCTGGTATGGCGGTCCTGGCCATGCCTATCGGAAATGGCACGCCGCGATGTGTCCAGGAGACTTCTCTTCGAGCACCGGTTCCACCCGCTTACAGATATCCTGGGCGATCGGACATCTTGTATGAAACCGGCAACCCGAAGGAGGATTACTCGGGCTTGGAACGTCGCCGGATATAATGATGCGGTTGCGCTGCGCGCTCGTATCGGGAACGGGAACCGCAGCAAGCAGTCCTTCGGTATAGGGATGGAGCGGGTTGCTGAACAGTTCTTCGGTTTCGGCGAGTTCGACAATCTTGCCGAGGTACATCACTGCCACGCGGTCGGAAATGTGTTTTACGACGCTCAAGTCGTGCGCAATAAACAGGTACGATAGCTTCAGTCTCTTCTGAAGATCTTCGAGCAGGTTAATAATCTGTGCCTGTATCGACACATCGAGCGCGGAAACCGGTTCGTCGCAGATTATGAGCCTGGGATCAAGCGCGATCGCGCGCGCGACACCGATCCGCTGGCGCTGACCTCCGGAAAACTGGTGTGGATACCGGCGCATGTAATCCGGCTCGAGTCCTACCAGCTTCATGAGTTCGGCGACCTTGTCCTTCGTGCTTCCGTTGCGGTTCAGGTGGTGAATCGCAAAGGCATCGGCGATCGTGTCGCCAACGGTCATTCGTGGATTCAGCGACGCGAAGGGATCCTGAAAAATGATCTGCATCTCACGCCTGACGCGCCGCATCTCTTTCGTGTTCAGACCGACGATCGGCCTTCCATCAAACTCGACCTCTCCGGAAGTCGGCTCCAGCAACCTCAGCGCAAGACGTCCCGTGGTGCTCTTGCCGCAGCCGGACTCGCCGACCAGTCCAAAGGTCTCACCTTGCATGATGTCGAAGCTGACATTGTCAACCGCGCGGACGTGACCGGTGACTTTCCGCATAAAGCCCCCGCGAATCGGGAAGTGCTTCACGAGCTTCCGGATCTGTAGCAGGGGCTGCGCAGTCTGTGCGTCTACGTCATCACTCCCGGGCTCGAGCCGCTGCTCCTCAACGACAATCCGTGGTGAGGTACGATCGACGTGAGCGAAGTGATGCGCGTGGCTCTCAACATGCATCCAGCAGCGGACCTTACTCCCGTCTTCGAGCACGGTGAGCGGAGGGTGCTCCGAGGCACATACATCCTGCGCAAAACGGCATCGTGTATGAAAGGGACACCCACCGGGTCTGTGAAGCGGGTCAGGAATATTGCCGGAAATGGAGAAAAGCTTTCGGCCCCTATCGTCGGTAAGTCGGGGAATCGATTCAAGGAGTGCAATCGTATAGGGATGTTTCGGATGCTCAAATATCGTTTTTACGTCAGCGTACTCAACAACCTCTCCGGCGTACAGAACTACGACGTTGTCCGCAAGCTCCGCTATTACGCCAAGGTCGTGTGTAATAAGCATGACTGAAGAGCCGATCGTATTCTTGAGCTTCTTCATGAGATCGAGAATCTGCGCCTGTATCGTTACGTCAAGGGCCGTCGTCGGTTCGTCAGCAATCAGAAGCTTGGGATCACAGGACAGCGCCATGGCTATCATGACACGCTGTCGCATACCGCCGGACAACTGGTGCGGGTACTCATTGATCCGTTGGTCGGGTGCCGGGATACCGACAAGCTTCAACATATCGAGAGCCTTGAGCATGGCTTCGTGACGCGTCAGCTTACGGTGAAGAACGAGGGCCTCGACGATCTGTGCGCCAACCGTGTGCACAGGGTTGAGCGAGGTCATCGGTTCCTGGAAGATCATCGAGATCTCATTGCCCCGTATCTTGCGCATTTCCGCAGGCGATTTCGTGAGAAGCTCTTCGCCGCGGAATCGTATGCTTCCACCGACGATCTTCCCGGGTGAGTCGATGAGCCGCATGATCGACAGGGAGGTAACACTCTTACCGCAACCGGACTCTCCGACCATTCCGAGCGTTTCGTTCGGATGTATCACGAAGTCAACACCGTCAACGGACTTTACTTCTCCGTCATCGGTGAAAAAGCTGGTCTTGAGATCTTCAACTTCCAGAATCGGTTTCTGCACGGACTCTCCTCGTTCGCTCATTGCTTAAGCCTCGGATCAAGCGCATCTCTCAAGCCGTCACCGAGGAAGGCGAACGACAGCATCGCAAGCGCCAGTGCGATGCCAGGATATATCGCGAGGTGAGGATGCCCGCGCATGGCGCGGACACCGTCCTGTATCATCGCGCCCCAGCTCGGTGTCGGAGGGTCGACACCGAGGCCGATGAAACTCAGGAAGGCCTCGGTCGCGATAAAGCCGGGAATGCTTAAGGTAATATTCACGATAAGGGGGCCCACCAGATTCGGTGCCAGGTAGCGGACGATAATCCGGAAATGTCCTGCACCAAGGGCTTTTGCCGCCTGTACGAACTCCATCTCTCGCAGAGACAGCGCCATACCGCGCGACAGCCGTGCAATCCCTATCCACGACGTCAGGCTGATACCGATCAGTATAAAGAGCATTCCACCGAGGAATCGATCGAGGGTGGCTATGGCCATCACAATCGGGCCCCGAACGATCTCGACCCCTGCGCTGAAACTCGTTTTGAAGACGACCATGAGCAGGATGATGAACAACAGCGACGGAAAGGCGTATAGAACGTCGACGATACGCATCATCACGTTGTCGACTTTACCGCCAACGTAGCCGGAAAGGGTTCCGTACAGCACGCCTATCGTAAACGCGAATATGGCACCAAGGGTTCCGACCGTCAGCGAAATCCTCGTCCCGTACAGCAGGCGACTGAGCATATCACGCCCGAGAAAATCGGTACCGAGCAGGTATCTCCCGCCCGGGGCAGAGAATGTCTCTTCGAAATTCGCTTCGGCGAAATGGTATGGCGCAATCAGTGGCGCGAAAACCGCAATGAAGGTGAGCACGATTATGATCACTCCGCCTGCCACGGCCACCTTGTTCTTGAGAAGTCTTCGAAAGGCGTCTTTCCAGAGACTGTCTGCCGGTTTCACTATTTTTGCCATGAGGCGTCCCTTTACCCTTACTCAAGCCTGATACGCGGATCTACCCACGCGTAGGCGAGGTCGACAGCGAGATTAGAAAGCACAAGAAAAAATGTATACACAAGTACCATGCCCATTATGACAGGGTAATCCCGAGACGAAACGCCACCGACGAAGTACCCGCCCATGCCCGGTATGGCAAAAATCCGTTCGACGACGACGGCTCCCGTTACCATGCTGGCAAAAAGCGGACCGAGAACCGTGATAACGGGAATGAGCGCATTCTTAAGCGCGTGTTGGATGGTTATGCGTCGCTCCGGCACCCCTTTTGCGCGTGCCGTCCGGATGTAGTCCTCGCGGATAACCTGAAGCATACTCGCGCGGGTCAGCCGGGCAAGCACTGCAGCGGGTCCGATACCGAGGATGATGGCCGGCATGACCGCCTGCTGCCAGGTCCCCCACCGGGCTACCGGGAGCCAGCCGAGGTTGATGGAAAAAATCCAGATAAACAAAGGTGCTGAGGTCATCGCAGGAACGGATACCCCGGCCATAGCAAAAAACATCGCGAAGTGATCGATAGCTCGGTTCTGATTCAGGGCAGAGGCCACCCCCAGCGGGATACCGATGGAAAGTGCCACGACGAGTCCAAGCATTCCGAGGGTCGCTGATATCGGCAGGCCCGCTGCGACCATGTCGTTCACTGAACGGCGTGTTGCATACGAGGGACCCAGATCGCCACGGAGCAGATTCTGCATATATCGGAGGTACTGCACGGGGATCGAATCATCGAGACCGTAATGCGCCCGCAAACGGGCAACTGTCTCTGGCGGTAGCGGTCTCTCTCCGGTACCCTCGAATGGGTTACCTGGGACAGACAGCATCAGCGCAAAGGTGATCATCGAAATCACCAGAAGTACAGGAATGAGCCACAGGATCCTTCGAAAAATAAAGCTGAGCATACAACCTCCCAGTGGCAAAATAGAGCCCGTACCGTCTGACGACGGTACGGGCTGCAGGTCAGTCGCTTACCTTACTGTGTGATAGTCCAGTTCCAGAACTCCTGCACCATCAACGGGCCCTGTACCCGGTTCAGGTACGGTTTCGTTACACGGTTGTCAGCAGGGAAGAACATCGGAATGATTCCCATATCTTCTTCTACGAGAAGCCTTTCGGCCTGCAGATAGAGCGCTTCCCGCTGAGCCTGATCGGTAGCGGTCGCGGCCTCGTCTATCAGGCGATCGAACTCATCTGAATGATAGCGATGTGTCCGCTCGGTTTCCGACATGACCTTGGAATGAAAAATGCCTTCGTGTATGTAGTTTGCGTCGGGATATGCCATGCCCCAACCCCAGCGGTAGATGTTGAACTCACCACCGGAGGTCAGTGATCCGTACGCACCACCTTCAACACCACTCAGCGTCACTTCAACACCAAGGTTTGTCTGCCACATTGACTGCAGGGCCTGAGCGACACTCGCGTTGAACTCGTTGAAGTTGAATCCGACGGTAACCGCAGGAAAACCCTGTCCACCAGGATATCCGGCTTCAGCAAGCCATGCTCGGGCCTGTGCAGGATCGTACGAGATTCCGACACCTAACGAGGGGTCCACGTACCCGACCACACCCGGGGGAGCTATGGTGTCAGTTGCTACTTCGCCACCACGCGTGATCCGACTTACCAGCGTGTCCTTGTCGACTGCCGCGGCAAAGGCTCTGCGTACGAGCACGTCGTCAAACGGTGCGCGCCCGACGTTGAACCAGTAGAACTGTGAGATCAAACGCGGAAAGCTCGTGAACTCCTGACTGAGAACAGGATCGCGTTGCACGCGGTCGAGATCCTCGATCGGAACCATAACCGTATCGAGCTCGCCATTCTCGTACATCGCCATAGCGGTACTCTGCTGCGGTACAACAATCAGGTTGATGCGTTCGATCTGAACGTTGTCAGCGTCGTAGTAGTTCGGGTTCTTCTCAAGGACGTATACGTCGTCCACCCGGCGGCTTGCCAGGGTATATGGTCCATTGACAACAATGGTTTCGGGATTCGTCCACTCCGTGCCGTACTCTTCACGAACCCAGCGGGGGAGTGCGTAGCCTATGGAACTCAACGATACGAGGAACCATGACGCGGGCGCCTCAAGCGTAATCTGAAGCGTGTGATCGTCGAGGGCTCTGACACCAAGCTGATCGACGGGCATACTCCCGTTTGTCACCGCCTGGGCGTTTTCTATAACGGAGAGGCGGAATGCAGTTGGAGAAGCGGTCTCAGGATCAACGATGGCCTGGAATCCGTACTCGTAGTCGGCAGCGGTGAGCGGAGTACCGTCAGACCACAGCCAGTCGCGGCGAATATCAAAAGTCCAGACCGTTCCGTCGTCGGATACAGTCCAGGAGGTTGCACCCCGCGGGTAGATCTCGTTCGCATTCGCGTCGAACCCGATGAGAGGCGTAAAGAAGTTGGCGCCGACCTCACCGATCCAGTTCGCCGACGGATCAATGATGGTCGGATCCCCCGGTATGTGATAGTTCATCGTGACCGGACCGGCGGCTGCGGCCGGCTCGGATCGTCCAGCGGCAAGCGCTTGAGACGCCCCAGCAATAATCAATACTGCCACGATCGACAGCATCAATAGTTTACGTTTCGTGTTCATAGTGAACCTCCTCAGGATATCGTAGACCTATGACACTCAAACCTTATGGTACACAATACTTTTTTGTCAACAATATAAACCATTGAAGGCGAAAATAGTTTTAGCCTGTTTCTCACATTAGCTCACGAAGATCGGTATTACGGTTGTTTTTCGCGGCGACTCGCAATCAGCACAGTCTCAAGCACTGATCGTTGCCCGCGAATGTGGCGGGACAGGACGTCCCTCGCTTTCGACCAGTCGCGGTCGAGTATCGCCCTGAGAATCTCATCGTGCTCGGCGGCCATCTCATCGGCGACGTGAGCCTCGGGTGCGGCGTAGTGAAGCAGTCGTGTGTAATAGCGCGCAACGTACTGGTCGAAGAAGCGCTCGATGTACTGATTGCCGGACTTGGAAACGATGTATCGATGCGGAGTATCGTCGAGGGCGTGATTGTCGCCTTTGAGCAGGCCGAGCACTTCCGCGCGCTCGATGTTCGGTTTCGCCGCCTCCAGCGCCGTAAGCTCCAGCGCTTCGCGAACCTGCAGATACGATTCTACGTCGTCAACGCGTACGGGGTGGACTCGCCATCCCTTGCGTGGCACGTGGTCGAGCAGACCCGCCCCGGCGAAGCGGCTGAAACTGCCGCGTATGATCGACCGCCCGACCCCGAGTTTTGCAGCGAGATCGGCCTCCCTGAGATAGATCGGCATCAGACTTAAGGTCGCGTGCATGACCTCGTCAAGCAGAACCGACTCCCAGTTGGGTGGTTTCTGTGGCAGACCGGTACGCTCATCGGCCCCAGCAATTCCGACCATTTCGGGATTAACGGTGATACGTCGACTCGTGTGCTTCCGCAGGTACCCTTCGTCGATGAGTGTCTGTATCGCCTCGCGAACCGGTGTGAGACTCACGTCGTAGTGTCGGGAGAGATCGGTCAGAGACAGTTGCGACGGAAGGGTTGCACCAGTGCGAATTCTATGCCTGAGGTCCTGGCTGATGTACGCGGCAATACTCATTCGGTTAATATTATTCATGTATTTACGCGTCGCGCAATCGCACGCGCTCTACCTTCTCCTCGTCGAGCTCAATCCCGAGACCCGGTAGTACCGGCACACGAATATATCCGTCTTCCAGGACAATAGGCTCCTTATGAAGCATTTCGTGAATCATGATCTCAGTAAACTCGACCACGGGGTCCGCATTCACGATCGCGGCCCCTAAGTGCAGCTTTGCCGCGACGATGCCCGCGCAGCCCCACTCGGTACCGACGACAATACCAGTACCGGCAGCTCGCGCAACGGTCGCCCACTCGCGAACGCCCTTGATCCCTAAGGCTTTTGCACACTTTGTATTAATGAGATCGACTGCCTCGGCGGCAAGCAGTCTATAGACCATGCCGAGGCTGAATGCGCTTTCATCTGCTTCAATCGGTATATCAGTCGCGTCACGGACCGCTCGCAGCCCATCGAGATCAAGCTTGGCCACCGGCTGCTCGAGAACCTCAAGCTTCACACCGCTGGCCTCGACTATGCGACAGAAGGTTCTGGCGTCTTTCACCGTGTAGCCGCAGTTGGCGTCTGCCCGCAGACTGATCTCTGGTCCGAATCGTTCGCTCACCGCGATAACCGACTCCGCGTCAAGATACGCGTTCGAACCGACCTTCAGCTTGAATCCGCGGACCCCCTGTTCGTAGTACTCGGCACAGTGCTCGACCTGCAGCTGTGGCGTATTCTTTGGTACCTCGATGGAGGCGAGAACCCTGTCGCGCCGCAGTCCGCCTATGAGCGCGTACACGGGAACGCCAAGTACTTTCCCGACGAGGTCGTGAAGCGCCAGATCGATCCCTGCGGTAGCGTGCCGTGTTGCCCCCCGCGGCGCGTCCCACGATACACGATCGATCAGAAACTCCCAGTCCAGCGGATTCTCACCGACCAGCTGCGGGGCCATGTGTCTATCGATCATGTTCTTTACGTTGCGAACCGGCTCGGTGGCGTCACACGCAGCCTCGCCGACCCCAACAAAGCCTTCGTCGGTATGGATTTTCACTATGACGTTCGACAGGACGATCTGCTGCGAGGGATCCGAACGGCGCAGTCGAGACCTGCCTGCGTCGAAACGGGGCGGCGGTGGAACTGCACCGACCTTGCTGAAGCCATCGGAAAAGTTACCAACCGGAAGGCTGACGGGAATAGTCTCGACCTGTGTTATTTTCATGTCGCGTATATTAGCATTACATCATCGTACAAACAATGATACATTGTCGACAAGGAGATGTTAATGTACAATCCAATACTTGCTGCCGACGGGTACCGGGACCGACGCCGTCGGGTACTCGAGCAGATGGACGCGAACTCTGTCGCTGTCGTCGCCGGTGCACCGGAAGAGAACGGTCTGAAGCTGTTCCGTCAGGCAAACGATTTCTACTACCTGTGCGGCGTTGAGTCACCGCAGTCTTACCTGCTCTTCGATACACGCAATAATACAACCACGCTGTTCCTGCCGCATCAGTCTGAAACAGAGCGCGACAACAGCGGCGAAATCCCTTCGGTGGAGACGGCAGACAAGGTAATTGCGGCGAGCGGCGTTGACGAAGTGCTCGGTGTTGAGAAACTTGCATCTCGACTCGAGCGTGTTGCACGCATCTACACGCCATTCCGCGAAGGCGCTGCTTCGATGACGAGCTGGGATACACACATCGCCGGGAGAATTGGACGCTTCTCCGACCCCTGGGATGGAACACTGGACCGTTTTGCGCACTTCATCGAGCTGCTCAGGAAACGCTACCCGATCGCCGACATTGTCGACCTCGCGCCCATTCTGAACGACATGCGAGTCGTCAAAGACGCTCATGAAATCGACCTCCTGCGACGCTCAGGCAAACTGACGGCACGCGCTCTGATCGAAGCCATTAAGTCAACGCGTGAAGGCGTCTACGAGTATCAGCTCGCGGCGGTACTCGACTACGTGTACATGAGTCACGGTGCCCGGGGACGGGCGTACAACGCGATCATGGCCTCGGGCGCGAACGCCTGGCACGGCCACTACGCAGCGAACAGCTCTGTACTGAAAAACGGCGAGCTCATGCTCGGCGACTGTGCTCCGGATTACCGATACTATGCGAGCGACATAACCCGGATGTGGCCCGTGAACGGAAGCTATACCGACGAACAGAGACAGCTCTACGGGTTCATGGTGGACTTTCATAAGGCCTACCTCGAAGAGATCAAACCGGGGCTGACCGACGAAGAAATCCGCCTGACAGTCGCTGCACGAATGAAAAAGATTGCCTCGGCGACGAAATGGAAGCGGCCGAGCTTTGAGAGGGCTGCGCAGTGGTCGCTTGACTTCCCCTACCACATGTCGCATCCGGTCGGGCTCGCCTGCCACGACGACGGCCACTACCGCGGAAAACCTCTCGTGCCGGGGGTTGTACTCGCGCTCGATCCACAGATACGACTTCCCGAAGAGAAGATGTACCTCCGTGTCGAGGATACGATTGTCGTGACCGAAAATGGCGTTGAGAACTTCACTGAAGACGCTCCGCTGGAACTCGACGAGATTGAAGCCCTCATGAAAGAAGATGGCCTGTTGCAGGCGTTTCCTGCCGACGCCTTCCCGCTCATCCCACTCTGCTGAAGGAGACAAAAACTATGCTACGCGACCCAAGAATGGCGGCAACCGCACGGATCATTGTGCGACACGCGCTCAAGGTTAAACCCGGCGCAAAAGTAATGATCGACGCGCTCGACGAGTGCGAGGAACTTATTATTGAGGTAATCGACGCACTCAACGATGTCGGTGCGCTTCCGTACATGATTCACGAGTCGATCCGTGTGCGCGCGAACTGGCTCAGGCAGGCGACGAAGGAACAGATGGACCTCTGGTTTACGCATAAAGCTGCCATTCGTCGCGAGATGGACCACGTCCTTCAGATCCGTGGCCAGGAAAACTGGAGTGAACTCGCTGACGTTCCACCTGAAAACCTGCGGTACTTCGGCCACCTGCACATTCGCATGGGTAAGGAAGGGCGTAAAGACGGCGCCAATACGACTATCATACGCTACCCCTCCAAGTCGCTCGCGCAACAGGGTGGAATGAGTACCGATGCGTTCACCGACCTCTTTTTCAAGCTTTCAACCATGAACTTCACGGTGCTCCACCGTGAAATGGAACCCCTGAAAGAAGCAATAGACAACGCGAACGACGTGCGCATCGTGGCCCCCGGAACGGATCTTTCGTTCTCAATTGCCGGTCTGACCACCGATATCAGCGCCGGCACCTGGAACATTCCGGACGGAGAGACCGCAATGACCATCGTGCGCGAGTCTGCAAACGGGAGAATCGCCTACAACGTGCCCTCGAGTCACCAGGGACTGGTCTTTCGCGATATCGCACTGACCTTCAAGGACGGGAAGATCATCGAAGTAGAAGCGGATGAACGGGAGAACATGGAAGCAATTCTCGATACCGACGAAGGCGCACGGCACATCGGCGAGTTCGCGATTGGTGTGAACCCCTACCTGCGGCATCACATGATCGATACCTTGTACGATGAGAAAATGGCCGGCAGTCTCCACTTTACCCCTGGCGGGAGGGACAGCAGCGGTCGCCTGTCGAGTGTTCACTGGGACATTGTGCAGAGTCACCTCCCCCCGTACAGCGGTGGAGAGATCTATCTCGACGGGAAGCTCTGGCGGAAAGACGGTCTTTTCGTGGACGAGGCGCTTTCGCGTCTGAATCCGGATACGCTTCAGGCCATACTCGAAGAGACAACCGAGCTCGGCTCATGGTGTTGAGCGTGCGGGCCACCAATCAGTTGCGCGCCGTTCCGAATTATACTATTCTGTCGACAATGTTATTTATTGTTATCATTAATATTATTACTGAGGGTTTCTCATGAAGTTCCACGGAATCTATGTTCCGGTAATTACACCGTTCCACCCTGATTATTCCGTGGATGAGAAATCGTACGGAATAATGCTTGAGCACCTGATCGCCGCCGGCGTTCACGGGCTTGTCATCGGGGGCACCACCGGAGAAAACTACGCGCTGACGCCCGATGAACAGACGCGGCAGTTCGCCTTCGCGCACGAGCTTATCGGCGGGCGCGTACCCTGGATCGCGGGGATCAACAACATCCGGACCGAACAGGTCTGCGAGTTCGCCGTCTCTGCACGCGAACACGGTGCGTCAGCACTTCTGCTTGCCGTCCCCCCTTACTCGATTCCCGATCAGAAAGAACTTGCGGCTCACGCCTTGAAAGTTGACAGAGCCACCGGTCTGCCGATCATGCTTTACAACTATCCCGGTCGATCGGGCGCAGAGATGGGCCACGAGTTCCTGGAACGCGTCGGCCGCAGCAGCAGCTTCGTCGCGATCAAGGAAAGTGCGGGAGACATCGGACGCATACACATGCTCGCTCGCGAGTTTCCTCATCTGCAGCTCAGCTGCGGCGCAGACGATCTGGCTCTCGAATTTTTCGCGTGGGGCGCGCAGAGCTGGGTATGTGCCGCCGGAAACTTCTTCGCCGAGGAGGCCATTGCGCTGTTCGAAGCGTGTGTCGTGCGCAACGACTTCGCCACCGGTCGAAGAATCATGAAGGCAATGCTGCCGGTCATGACGGTGCTCGAACGCGGTGGAAAGTTCGTTCAGTGTGTAAAGTACGGCTGCGATCTCGACGGCCTGCCGGCCGGCGAAACGGTACGACTACCACTACGGCCCATGAAAAAAGAACTGAAACGAAGCTTGCGCGACGCCATAGCGACCGCGCGAACCTCCATACGTCAAATCGCCTCCGAGCACAGTGCCGGCGAACAGGGAGAAAAACGCTATGCATGATCTATTATCTCGCGACGAGTACCATGCAATCGCCGACGGCATCGTGCCAATGACGAACTCGTACATCAACGGGAAGTTCACCTCGGCGAAGTCGGGAAAGACCTACCCGACAACCAATCCTGCAACCGGAGAAGTGATCGCCGAGATTGCTTCCTGCGATAAGACCGACGTCGACTACGCAGTCAAGAAGGCCCGACAGGCGTTCGAGAGCGGAGTCTGGTCCCGCATGCATCCGGGCGAGCGAAAAGAGATTCTTATCAAGCTTGTCAAACTCATGAAGCGGAACCGCTACGAGCTGCAGGTTCTCGAAAGCCTCGACAGCGGAAAACCGATACGCGAAATCGCAACGATAGACTTCCCGGAAACACTCGAGTGTCTGGCCTGGTACGCTGAGGCGGGCGACAAACTGTACGACCAGATCTCACCCTCTACCGACGACGCCATGGGACTTATTGTCCGTGAGCCGATCGGAGTTGTCGCCTGTGTCCTCCCGTGGAACTTCCCCCTGCAGATGCTCGGTTGGAAGGCCGGACCAGCGCTGGCCGCAGGGAACAGCGTCATAGTCAAGCCGGCGAGCGAGACGAGCATGAGCGCCCTGCGCGTGGCAGAACTTGCCGGTGAGGCCGGCGTCCCCCCCGGGGTGTTTAACGTGATCACCGGACCCGGTTCCACGGTCGGCGAAGCGCTCGGCACGCACCCGGACATCGGCGCAATTTCGTTCACCGGTTCGACCGCGATCGGTCGGCGCGTGCTGGAGTATTCCGCCGGCAGTAACCTGAAGAAGGTGACGCTTGAGCTCGGCGGGAAAAACCCGGCGGTTGTGCTCGAAGACGCGGAAGAGCTGGATTACGTTGCCGAACAGGTCGTCAAGGCGATGTTCTGGAACATGGGCGAGAACTGCTCGTCGAACTCCCGCCTGATCGTTCACCGGAAACACAAGGACGAACTCTGCCGCCGCATTCACGAAAAGCTTCGCGACTGGAAGATCGGAGATCCGCTTGACCCGCAGAACGGACTCGGGTCCATGGTCTCACGGAAACACTTCGACGATGTCATGAGCTACATCGAAATCGGTCGCAAGGAAGGAGCCGAGGTCATAGCCGGAGGCGAAGCGCTCGACATCGGATCGGGGCTTTTTATCGCCCCCACGGTCTTCGACAAGGTCACGCCCGACATGACGATCGCGAAAGACGAAATCTTCGGACCGGTGCTCACGATACACAGCGTCGGCAGTGATGATGAGGCGATCACCCTCGCGAACGATACCGTATACGGTCTGCACGCGACCGTGTTCTGTGCGCACGGCAAAAAAGCTCTGCGTGCAGCGCGCAGAATACAGGCGGGAACGGTTACGGTGAACTCCTACTGCGAAGGCGACATTACGACTCCGTTCGGCGGCTATAAGCTCTCCGGATTCGGAGGACGCGATAACGGTCTGCACGCGTTCGACCAGTACACGGAAACGAAAACCATATGGCTCGACCTCGGTGAGCGTGAGATTGACGCGCGACTCGAGTAGTCGACGTACTGCGCTTTCAGGCGAAATCTCCGTCTTCCGGTGTCGCCTCCCCGGATGCAGCGTCAAGATCTGCGATCCGCGCTATGGCCGCGGACCAGATCTCCTGCGGCACGGGGGTCACCGCTTCGTGAACGTTGGTATCGATCTCCGTGGCGTCCAGAGCACCGGTCAGCACACAATCTGCGAGACCGGAGCCCAGGACAAACTGCATATTGAGGTGTCGCATGGAGACCTCGCGGTCCCGGCACCAACCGTACCACTCCTGAGCGACCGCAATATCACGCTCGGTATACCAGTTCAGAAGGTTCGGACGCCGTTCGAGCACCTTTGCCGGTTCTTCGTCGGCCGCGAGCAGACCGTGCATCATCGGCGACCCGAGCAGAACGCCGACGCCGTGGTCCTGTGCGTACTGCATGAGCCGGGTACCCGTACGCCGGACGATATTGAAGTCGCCGTAGGGCAGAATGATGTCGACCGCACCGGCATCGATCGCGCGGTAGTGAAACTCGTGGCTGTGAACGCCGAGTCCAACGTTTCGGCACAAGCCCTCCTCGCGCAGGCGGTGGAGCGCATCGAAGCCGTCTCCGGAAGCGAGCGCCGGCTCAAGCGACGGCGGATCGTGGATGAGCGCGATATCCACGTACGATCGACCAAGCGTCTTGAGGCTGTTCTCGAGCGACCATCTGATGTCGTCGGCGACGTAGCTGAATCGGCGATCCGGATGCGTACCGACCTTCGTAGAGATCGTGAGATCCGGGAACGTGTTTCGACGAAGCGCGATTCCCAGTCGACGCTCGCTTTCGCCGTAGGCCGGCGAGGTGTCGACATGCCGGATTCCGAGGCGGTACGCGGCTTCAAGCGTCTTCGCACCGGCTTCATCGGCTTCGGGGGATGCGGGTCCCCGGCCGAGGGCTGCTCCACCAAGACCAAGCCGCGTGAGGGTCAGACCACGCGAGCCACAGCTTCGAACATCAGACTGAATCATAGAAACAGACTACTCGTGAGGGAGGAAAAATGGAATTACGAATGGATCTACTGAAGAAGATATCGAACATCCCGGGAGTATCGGGATTTGAACACGACGCGCAGGAGCTCGTGCGGGAAGAGCTGCGTCCCTACGCAGATGAGATATGGACCGACCGCATGGGGAACGTCATTGCGCTCAGGAAGGCGCGCAAACCCAGCCGTGAAAGGCCGTTGCGCCTGCTCTACTCGGCGCACATTGACGAGATCGGATTCATGGTCAGACACATTGATGAGCGGGGCTTCATCTCTTTTGCGACCGTCGGCGGCTTCGACGCACGCACGCTTCCAAGTCACCGTGTGACCATACACGGCACTTCCGGCGGAAAGACGACACGCCTCGAGGGCGTCATTCCAACCAAACCAGGCTGGCTGACCGACCCCGAAGACAGGAAACGTGTCATACCGATCGACGAACTCTTCGTGGACACCGGCCTTTCCGCCGAGCGCGTTCGCGCGGTCGTGCAGGTTGGCGATGCCATCAGTCTGTCTAAGACCTTCGAAATACTGAACGACGAGATTGTCACAGGCCGCAACTTCGACGATCGCATCGGAACGTACTCGCTCATCGATTCGTTTCGAAGGATCGAGGACAACACCGTCGACGTCTATGCGGTAAGCAGCGTCCAGGAAGAAGTCGGTGTGCGCGGAGTCCCGACTGCGGCCCACGCGATCGAGGCCGATATCTGCGTCGCGATAGACGGCAGCCTGCCCGGCGACATCCCCTTTGCAAAAACGACTCAGGAGCAATGCCCGCTCGGCGGTGGAACCGGCATCTATCTTATGGATAACCGGACGATTGGCGATCGCGACCTGCTGCGCGGGCTCATGGAAACCTGCGAGAAGCACGGTATTCCCTACCAGCGCAACATCGGCGGTGGAACTGACGCGTCGGCGGTACAGCGAGCTGGATTCGGGGCGAAGGCGACTACAATAGGCGCCCCGACCAGATACATGCACTCAACCGTGCAGATGTGTCACGTACGGGACATACAGGCGACGGCGGATCTGCTTGCCTGCTTCCCACGCTACGCGCACTTGATTATCCCGGACGACTGGCGGTAGACAGCCCGGCCCACGACGGCAAGCGGCCGCGTGCCGCTACCCGTTGTGATAGACTTCTTCCATGACCTTCCACGCCTTCTCGCCCGGCAACGGAATCTGCATGGGAGCGGTCATTTCGATCCATTCGCGGTTACGTGGTTCGGCGTCGAGGTAGGCCATGTCGGCTTCAAAGTCGCTTCCGTGGTACTCGTAGTACCCGAACAGATAGGATGAGCCGTCCGGGAGGCGTTCGAAAAAAATCGAGAAGTTCCGTATGTTGGCTGCAGACAACAGATCCCGGACACCCGGATGGTCGTCAGCGTGCAGCGCCCGGTATTCGTCGAGCCTGTCTTCGCGTATACCGATAACCATGCCGAATCGTAGAACTTCCATAAAGTGTACTCCGGTCGCATCATAGGAGAACGGCAAGACCGATGCAAGCCGAGAAACTCTGCAGAACGGGTTCGACTTTGCGGTTAGAGACCATTTCATCTATACTCGGTGGACTCGCATGAAAAGACGGTTGTTGACCAAATGGCTCTTAACATATCTCGCGTTTATTCTCGTATCGGTAACCTTCATAGCCGGCACATACCTGGTGTATCTGAACGGCGTTACGGACAATCTGCGTCGGACAAACGAATCGTATCTTCAGCAGATCGTAAACCACTTCAACTATACCTATCAGTCGCTCAACCAGCTCGCCTACAGTCTTGCCCGTGACCCACGAATCACCCGCATCACAAATCTCGATTCAGACATCTCGGCTTTCGACCGATTCCAGATCTATAACCTGCACAACAGTCTGTCTCTCCTGTCTGTCTCGAACAGCGGAATCGACAATATCAGCCTGTATGCTTCCCGCGCTGATCTGCTTCTCACCGTTCAGAGCGCATACTTCGGGGATCTCATAGAGCTTCGCACACGCGACGCATACCACCTGCCGGCTGAGGACTTCCGGTCCCTGATACACAATCGCTACGATCAGAAGGTCATTCGCCTCGCAGACTGGAGCGGCGCTCGTGCACCGACAAATCCACTCCTGTACATACAGACTATTCCAACGAACCTCGGAGAAATGCCGCGCGGGGCGGTTATTTTTCAGATCAACGAGCAGGTGCTCGGTGCTTGGGGTCAGGATGCCTGGTTTCTCGACAGCATAGTCCTCGTTCGAAACGATAGCGGGAACGTCGTCTACACAAATCGGGAGCACTTCTATACGGCAGTCGAGACCTATCTGGAGGCCATGAACAGGAGCCTGCAGACAGAAATCTCGCTGGACGGCAGGGACTACTTCCTGTTTCACGAGACCGACGCGCGCGGCTGGTCGTACGCCAGCTTTGTACCGCGCACGACCTTCATGCATCCCATCAACAACATCGGAAGAATTGCGCTGCTGACACTTTTTCTGTTCTTTGGCGTAAACCTTATACTCGCGTATTTCTTCGCAAATCGCATGTATCAGCCCGTCAAGAAACTCATGATCTCCATAAACGACAGCGGAATGGAGCTTGATCAGTCGGAGTACGAAGCTATCGAACAGACTGTCACGAAAAGCCGCTCGGAACAGCTACGCATGAAAACGGAAATCGAGACGCAGACGCTCGAGATACAGCAGGCCTTCCTCAGCCGTGCGCTCAGGGGGTTCATTCACGATCCCGACGAGCTTCAGAAAAAGTTCACCCGTTACGGAATTGTACTCTCAGACGCCGGATATAAAATTCTGCTGCTCAGGCTCCGGAAAAGCAATACACGATTTAACGAGTCCGGAGTTCCCCGCTTCCTCGCACAGAACCTGCTTGAAGAGATCCTGTCGCCCGATCTGAACGCCTATGCGGTCGAAATAGAAGATCGCATTGCCCTGATCGTGAGTCCCGTTCGACCCGAAGGAAGCCTGTTGAGAATAACCGCCAAGGTTCAGAGTGCGCTGGACATGCTGCGCGATAATTTTCAGATCATCGGTGAAGCTGGTATCAGTCAGACGCACCGGAGCGTCCTGACCATGTCGACCGCGTACCACGAGAGCCTGGAAGCGGTACAGAACAGCGGAATCCTTGAAGATGCCCAGATCATACAGCACGAGGAACTTCAGGAACTCAAGGCGCTGTATAAGTTCGATCTGGAAGACGAGTACAAGCTCTTCCACTTTATCAAACGTGGAGACCTCGAACAGGCAGTCCTTCACATCGACGCGATCATACAGCAGAATCGCGAGACCCATCAGATAAAAATGGGTTTTCTACAATGCCTCATGTTCGATCTGGTCAGTGCGATCATAAAGTCGGTGCATCACGAGGTTTTTTACGAACTGATTAACCAGAATGACCCCGTACAGAGGATGATGAAGGCCGACAGCCTCGATACCATGAAAGAAGTCGTGCTCGAGGTCGTAAGCATCGCCTGCGAAGTATACGCGGATGTGGATTCGGACAAACAGTCGACGAATGTCACTGAGCGGATCGACACCTACATACGAGAGAATTATTCGGACATGAACCTGAACGTCTCGAAGATCGGGGACGTTTTCGGCGTAACTCCTGCATACCTGTCGCGCGTATACAAAAAAGAGACAGGCGATACGGTTTCGAGAGCCATAAACACGGTACGAGTAGCCGCTGCGGAAAAGATGCTCCTCGAGACAGACAAAGGCGTCGCAGAAATCGCAGATGAAGTCGGCTACTACTACTCGAACGCGTTTATACGCTTCTTCAAGAGCCATACCGGGGTTACCCCGGGACAGTACCGCACCCTGCACGGCAAATCCGAAACGTAATGGCCTGTATCGGCCCTCTGGCCCTCCGGCGGAATAGACGATTTTTCGCCGCATGAACAATGTGTGACCTGTTCTGTCTCTGTGCATAAACTGTTTATGAATCTCTGAAACTGTTCATATACGGGTTTTCCGACCCGCCCATAGAATCATCTCATCATCACCTACCACAAGGAGGTAATCATTGATGAAAAAGATTACTGCTGTGATCGCACTGTCGATCTTCGTTTCCATGGCCCTGTTCGGTGGAGGCCGGGGCGAACAGGCGCAGGATCCGTCCGCTCCTGCTTCGTACTCTTACCACATGCAGATAACGGCCTCGTTGACTCAGGTCGTTACCAACTTCGGAGATACTCCGCTTGCCCAGGAACTCGCACGGCGAACGGGCGTGAATCCGGTCTACCAGCATCCGCTCGCCGGTCAGGCCGACGAAGCGTTTAACCTCATGGTCGCAGCCGGTGACCTGCCCGACATCTTCGAGCACAACATCATCGGCAGCTACCCCGGAGGACCCGAGAAGGCGATCGACGACGGCGTCATTCTCGACCTGACGGATCTGTTGCCGGAATACGCGCCAAACCTCTGGCAGTATTATCAGGATAACCCTGACGTCGCTCTCTTTGCCCGGACCGATACCGGACGCTACTACAGCTTCCCGTTCGTCCGTGGCGATGAGTCCCTCATGGTGTTCTTTGGCCCCGTGGTGAACCGCTCATGGCTCAACGAACTCGGGCTGGATATGCCGGAAACTATCGACGACTGGGAAGAAATGCTCACCCTCTTCCGCGACGAAATGGGCGCTGAAGCCCCACTGACCTACGAACCGGGTCTGTTGAACAATAACAACAACACTTTTGTCGGTGCGTTCGGAGCGACCTTCGATTTCTTTATCGACGATAACGGCGACGTTCAGTACGGCCCGATTCAACCCGGGTACCGGGATTTCCTCGAGACCTTCGCCCGCTGGTATGCGGAAGATCTGCTCGACGTGAACATCGAATCGATGGACCGGCAGCAGGTAGCAGCAAAAATGACCACCGGACAGTCGGGTGCGTCCATAGGCTTTGCAGCCTCCCGCCTCGGCGCGTGGCTCGAAGCAGTCGACGGCGACCCGGACTATGATCTTGTCGGCGTACGATATCCCGTACTGAATCGCGGTGACATTCCCATGTTCACCCAGATGGACTTCCCGATTCAGTCGAGTGCGGGTCATGCGCACATTAACCCGCGTGCACGCGACATTCCAGGCATCATGCGCTACATGGACTACGCGTACTCAGAGGAAGGGAACGTTCTGTTCAACTTCGGTATCGAAGGCGAATCCTTCGAGTGGGTCGACGGATATCCCACCTATACCGATCTGATTTTCAACAACCCGAACATGAGCAGACCCGAAGCCATGGGCATGTATGTCCGCTCGTCCTACAACGGGCCCTTCGTACAGAGAGCCGAGTACTTTGAACAGTACGGGTTTACCTTCGAGCAACAGCGGGAGTCCAATGAAAACTGGCAGATAACAAACGTTGAAAATCACCGCATGCCTCCGGTAACCCCAACTCCGGAAGAAAGCAGTGAGCTCGCGACGATCATGAGTGATGTCAACACGTATCGCGACGAGATGCGGGTACGATATATCCTTGGTATCGAGAGCCTTGATAGCTTTGACCGCTACGTACAGAACATCAACAACATGGGTATAGACCGGGCAATCGAGATCTATACCGCCGCCCTCGAGCGGTTCAACGCCCGTTAGACCGTAACCGTATCGGCGAGGGATGCACCAGCATCCCTCGCTATTACCTCCGAGGAGAGATCAGTCAAATGAGAAAAAAGCCGCCGCGATCCATGAGTCTGCCTTCCCGAGTAAAGACAGGTTTTCTCCGGGACAAGGAACTCCTTCTCATGCTCGTTCCCGTGGTCGCGTATTTTTTTGTGTTCCATTACATTCCCATGTACGGAGCGACCATTGCATTCAGGAACTACAGTCCTGCCAGAGGCTTTGCAGGCAGCCCCTGGGTCGGCTTTGTGCACTTCACCCGCTTCTTTCGCAGCGTCTATTTCGAGCGACTCATGGTGAACACCATTCTTCTGAATGTGCTTGCCCTGGTGTTCGGATTTCCAGCGCCCATAATCCTCGCACTCCTGCTCAACGAAATAAAAACGAAGTGGTTCAAGAACTCGGTACAGACGATTACCTACCTGCCCCACTTTATTTCGCTCGTCGTCATTGTCGGGCTGCTCCGAGAGTTTACGATAACCTCAGGCCTGGTGAACGATATCCGGGTTTTTCTCGGGTTTCGGCGAATACCAATGCTGCAGCTTCCGGAGTACTTCAGGACGCTGTATGTAGCGAGCGAAATCTGGCAGACCATAGGCTGGAACTCCATAATCTACCTTGCTGCGTTATCGGGTGTTGATTCTCAGCTTTACGAAGCCGCCCGGATCGATGGCGCAAATCGCTGGAAACAGACGCTTCACGTCACGCTGCCCGGCATACAGAGTACCATCATCATCCTGCTCATTCTGAGAATGGGTCGCATGTTCACCATAGGATTCGAGAAGATCATCCTCATGTACAACCCGTCGACATACAGCGTCGCAGACGTCATATCGACCTTCGTGTATCGGTCTGGTCTGCTGGAAATGAACTTCAGTTTCAGCACAGCCGTCGGTCTGTTCAACTCCGTGCTGAACTTCGCGATGCTCCTGCTGGCCAACCGCTTGAGCAAGCGCTACAGCGAAACGAGTCTGTGGTAACCAATATGAGTACATTAATTCTACCATTCCGAAAAAAAGGTCTTTCAGGAGCGACGGGATCGGTCCCTCTGAAGTCGAAGGGGATCAAGGAATCGAAAGGGTACATGACCTTTCAGTTCTTTAATTACCTGATGCTGGCAAGCCTTGCATTCCTGACGCTGTATCCAATGTGGCACGTGCTCATAGGTTCGGTGAGTGACGGGCGTGCACTCATGCGGCACTCCGGTTTTCTCCTTCTGCCCATAGGCGAAGTGACGCTGAATGCGTACCGAGCGGTTCTACAGAACCCGAATATCGCCATGGGTTACCGGAACACCCTGTACATTCTGACCGTCGGCATTCCGCTGCAGGTCTTTGTGACCTCACTCGGCGCGTATGTACTGTCACGAAAAACCTTTGGTCTGCGAAATGCCGTAATGTTCTTTATTGCGTTCACGATGTTCTTCCAGGGCGGTATGATCCCGATGTTCCTGCTCGTACGCGATCTTGGACTCATGAATAACCTGCTCGCGGTCGTGCTTCCCTTCGCCGTCAACGCGTTTAACCTGATAATCATGCGCACGTCGTTTCAGGCGATACCGGAATCGCTTGAAGAATCAGCCCGCATGGACGGAGCCGGGCACTTCACGGTGTATGCACGAATCGTCATGCCGCTGAGCAAGGCCGTTATCGCCGTTATGGTTCTGTACTACGGCGTCGGCCTGTGGAACGGATGGTTCTGGGCATCCGTATTCATTCGAAACCGTTCGCTGTTTCCGCTGCAGCTGATCCTGCGGGAGATTCTGATCATTAACGACCTTTCTTCAATGACGCAGGGCGTCAGTGGTGACGACATGGTGAGCCTGACCGAAAGCATACGCTACGCGACGATAATCGTATCGACGCTTCCCATACTCACCGTGTACCCCTTCCTGCAGAAGTACTTCGCGAGCGGCGTCATGATCGGAGCGATTAAGGGATAGCGGCTTTCGCGGGAAAACCGCTTACCGACGGTACAGCGGATCGGCGGGTCATGGTGACCCGCTTCGGTACCGTCCCGGCGGAACACCGGTTTCTTTGGTGAACTGCCGGTTAAAGAAGTAGATATCCCGGTAGCCGAGAGCGTCGGCGATGTCCTGCTGACTCATGCGTGTTTCCCGCAACAGGGCCTTTGCCCGGTCTATTCTCGCCTGAATCAGGTAGCGTACGGGACTTTCTCCGTAATGAGCCTTGAATAAGGCATTAAAACGACTCGGCGACAGGGATGCTGCCGTCGCCATCTCCTCCACCGACCAGGGATACGCGAGACGCTGCAGCACACTCTGTCGGGCGCGCTCGAGACGGGGATCGGCAGACGGACGCCGGGAGTCGGGATGTGCAAGCAGGTGAAACAGCTGGCGCATGGCCAGTGACGCTTCTTCACACCGAAAGTCGGAATCAAGCGGAACAGAATCGAGAACCAGATCGGTAAGCCGTCGGAGGCGTTGCGTGTCGGCAACGAAAATCGGCGTCCTCACTGGCGGCATTCCGGACACTGAGTTGCCGACTCCACATGGCGCGTGTGGGTTCAGATGCGCCGCGAATACGGTGAGCGGGTGGTCCGGATTGTGGGTTGCGGTCGGTCTGGAGCCACGAGGAAAGAGAAAACAGAATCCTGCGCACAGGACATAGCTGTGCCCGTCAAGATTCAGGAGCCCCTCACCCTCGAGCACGCACCAGCAGTCCAGATCCGGGAGCGGGGCTGGAGCCCAGGACCAGCCTCGCTCGCAAAAAAAGATACGCGGATCGCTGTGAAACCCCCTCCTGTCCAGATGAACCGTGGTGCGTGTCATAACAGTTGTATAATGCAAAAAGATAGTGGTTCTGGCCATAGCGTTCTGCAGCATCCGGTTTACCATGAATACATTATGAAACCATGCACCATTCACCCGTCGGTACATCCCGACGACTACGCAGGCTACGACACGAAAACGCTGCGCGACCGCTTTCTCATAGAAACCCTGTTCGAGCCCGGTCAGAGCCACTGGCACTATTGTGCGGAGAACCAGCTGCTACTATGCGGTATATGCCCGGATACTCCGGTTCTGCTGCAGGTACCCGACGCGCTCGGGCCTGAACCACTACTCGAACGCCGCGAAATGGGCGTGGTGAACCTGGGCGAACCAGGAGAAATCACCATTGACGGCACACACTATCCAATGAACTCGAACGACGGTCTGTACATCGGCAAAGGTTCCGGCGAGGTCACGCTTTCCGGTGCAGGAGCGAAGTTCTACTGCACCTTCGCACCCGCACACCACAGCTACCCGATCAGGCACATCCGCTT
>RECN01000018.1 GCA_007694005.1 Spirochaetaceae bacterium | reverse complement strand
GCGACGAGGTTGTCGCCCACGAGCGCAGCAAACGCAACGAGCTCGCCGACAAGGTTGCCAAACTCGAGGGCTACATCGGAGATCTGGCGGGGTAAACCTGGTATCCGGTCTCTGTCGCATGCCGTTCTTCTCGCGGTCATGTTCTCAATCGCCACCGCAGCGTGGAGCGTGCCGTCTGAGGCCAGATATTTCTCTACGGGTCACGAGGTCTATAGCCTGCTGCGAGCGGTGCGTCTGGAAGCTGGACGTGCCGTTCCCTGGACGTCGGAAAGCCTGACCAGTGGAGAGATCCGGCGTCTGCTTCAGCCTGTTGAGCGAAGCGATCTCAGTGTGGCCGGGCGAGCCGCATACGATCGTGTTCGGGAGCTCATCGACCCCGATCCCCTGTACCGGGAGACAGACACGGGATTTTTCGGATCCATTAACGCGCAGCTCGCACTGGAAAGTTACTTCAACACAGCTGATAACGAGACGGAGTGGCTGAAAGACTACTCGCGAAGGCTTCCGCTGTTGACGATCCCTGTTGAGTTCGGTCTGGCCCGTTCATTCTATGCCCGTGGTGATCTGCTGTTGCGGAACGAACACGCTACTGTTGGAGATCCGGACTTTCTGACAAATGTGCCGACGGGTATCGCCTCAATCGATTTTCAGTTCCCCCTCTCTGCCTATGCGCTCGCCGGCGGTGACACATGGTTTGCTCATCTGGGTCGGGATCAGTTGCGCTGGGGCAGTGGGCGAAGCGGTGTGATGGTACTGGGGGACGAACCTGACTACTACGAGTTTGCCCGTTTCGGCGTGACTACTGAACGGTTCCGCTATACCGGACTCGTCGTTGATCTGGAAGCCCGGATGTCATCCTCAGAAGAGGAAGCGTTTCGAGCGGTCAACCAGAGCGAGTTTGAGCGTTACAATAAGGATCGTGAGGATGCCAAGACGCTGTATCTGCATCGATTCGAGCTTGAACTCGGGAACCGCGTCAGTCTGGCCATTTCTGAAGGAAGCATGTACGGGACCCGCAGAGGAACCTTGAGACTCTGGAACCCACTCATGATCTACCATAACTTCTTCGACTCGGATCATGCCTCTGCGATGCTCGGAGTGGAGTTTAACGTCCGACCTGCGAGGCATCTGAACATTTACGGTGAATGGGGTATGAATCAGTTCGGCACCACATTCAAGCGTGAAGCATACGACACCGACGACATTCCCGACGCTTTCGGATTTCTGCTCGGTGCAGAGGCTCTGGTTCCGACGGGCCCCCGATTCATGACCGGCGGGCTCGAGTTCGCGTACACAAATCCCTGGTTCGGGGTCCGCGAGCACCCCTATACAACCTGGCACTGGCGCCGGCGCACGATCTCCAACCTGAAAGGTAGTCGACCGGTGGTGACACGACCCATAGGGTATCGTTTCGGACCGGATACTATGCTTGCCCGATTCGACATCGGGTATCTCGAACCTGGCATACGAAACGGTGTCCTGTCACTTACGTACCGGCTTCGGGGAGAAAATACCATCGAGACGCCCTATGAACGAAGTATTGCGGCCGCATCGGCACGAACGCCATCCGGTGATATTGTGGAGAGATCGTTGATCACCGAGCTGTCGGTCAGCGAGCAGCTTGGTTTCAGGTGGATACCGGATTCGGTGTCGGCCGTACTCAGGGCCGACCTCGCATTCCTGCGGATCACGAATCTCAATAATCAGGAGGGTGTTTTATTGCGGGATCTTCAGATTTCACCGGCACTTGTGCTACAGTTCTGACAATCATGACCTTTACAACGCGCATAATCCTGATTGCACTGGTGTTCGCTTCTCTGTCGGGTCCGATAGGAGCCCAGGTAGTCAGCGATCCTAACGATTCCTTGTATCATCATCTCGACCAGTGGGAAGCTCGTGGCCTGATTTATAACCTTCCTGTCCTTCGGCCCTATTCGCCTCGGCTGGTTGTTGAGCTGCTTCAGGACGTTTTTGATCGAGGCAGTCGGGTTGATCAGATGCGAGCTGCCGAGTATCTCGATATTATCGACGGCTTCGAGCGAGCTTCCGCGGTGATTCCCCAGATTGGAGTGGAATCATCGACCTTCTTTGACGCAGCGTCGCGTACGGCGGTTTCTCTGGGAGCCATGGCCTTTACTCAGCCACACGAGCTGGTGGATCTGACTGCGCAGTATCAGTCGCTTTTCCTCATCGGGGAACGAAACCCGGGATTTCTGCGTGGTACGCGGGATCCACTCGACTTCGTTGAAGATAACGCAGAGATAGAGCTGGGGAGCCTCGATATTTCGGTTCGGCAGAGCCTTGGTACTGTCGTAACCGTGGGTACATCGCGCATATACGGGCAGGCAGGGTATAACCGCTCGAGCTTTGGTCCCTTTCACGACGACGGACTTGTTATTTCGCCACAGACTCAATCGACCGCTAACTTCTCGTTTGTGTGGAGAGGGGACCGATGGACATACACAAATCTCCTGTATCTTCCGGTTGCTACCAACCATCGTGGCGGGACGGCGGGTCTTCACTCGGAACTCGATCGCTATCCGGACAAGTACATGATGGTTCGCGCCGTGCAGTGGCGCGCGCTTCCGGTGCTTGACCTTGCAGCGTGGGAGACCATCGTCTGGGGGCGGCGGCTGGAACCGTCATACTTTATACCGACGTACTCTCTTTTCCTCGCCCAGCACGGACGCAACAGCGTTTCGCGTGACAACTCCTTTATCGGGCTTTCAGCGACGGTCAGGCCCGGGCATGGGCTCGTCATTCCGACAAGCGTGTATATGGGAGACCTTCACTTTAATCGAATGATGCAGGGGAACATCCTGCTCAGTAACACCAAGTACAAGCTGAGCGCCCAGACCGGGATCAGGTGGACACCGCTCGAGCCTGGTATCCTCGATCGTCTGCAACTGGATTACCTTGCAGTCATGCCGTACATGTATACGCACTGGGACCGTTACACGTGGCCGGAAGGAACCGAGGCCCGACCACCCGAATCCCCGAACTACAATAACTACACGCACCTCGGCGAAAACATAGGACCGACCCTTGATCCGAACAGCGACAGACTGACCCTCCGGATCGATCTGAGACCTGTCCCCCTCTCGCGGGTGTCTGTAATGGGCCGGATGATACGCCATGGCAACGCGTCGGAGGGAGTAGAGGGAATCAATGTTCCGTCGGAGCTTGAAGGCGGCCTTTTCGATCCGGGATACGCGGGTTCGAGCGCAACGTTTCAGACGGAAACCCGGTTTCTCACACAGGATGTCATTGAACGGACACTGCAGTTTGGCCTTGATCTCGAGTATGATATTAACATTCCCGGTGGTCTCGGTGGATTACGCGCCCGGGCCGGATACATGTTCGAGCACGTAGCAAATGCCGGGCTTGTGGAGGGGAACTCCGAGCTGAACAACCGGCTCGACATTGGAGTCACATATCGCTTCTAGGTATGTGACTGATCGGAACATGAGGACGCTATGCTAACACCGGTACTTGTCATTCTGGCTTTCGCGATTG
>RECN01000048.1 GCA_007694005.1 Spirochaetaceae bacterium | reverse complement strand
CCGATTGTACTTATATGTGAACTATATGCAATCAGTACGCTAACACACTCTGAAGCCAGCGCTCGGCTTCGCGGAGTTCCATGCCCTTGCGCTGTGCGTAGTCCTCGACCTGGTCCTTCATGACCCGGCCGACCGAAAAGTACTTCGATTCGGGGTGTGCATAGCAGAAGGCACAGACCGACGCTCCGGGCTGCATCATGCGGCTTTCGGTCAGGGTCATGCCGATTTCGGTATCCGGTTGCAGGAGCTCCCACAGAAGCTCCTTCTCGGTATGGTCGGGGCAGGGGGGGTAGCCCGGTGCCGGCCGTATTCCCTGGTAGTTGATGTGAAGCAGCCCCTCGATGTCGAGGTTTTCGTCGGGTGCGTAGCCCCACATCTGCTTTCGGATCTTCTCGTGCAGGCATTCGGCGAAGGCTTCGGCGAGTCGGTCTGCGAGGACCTTGGCCAGGATCTCGGAGTAATCATCACCCTGATTCTTGTACTCGGCCACGATAGCGTCCAGGCCGTCTCCTGCGGTATCGGTAAAGGCGCAGATGTAATCGGGTATGCCGGAATCCTTCGGTGCGATGTAGTCGCAGAGGCTCAGATAGAACGGCGTTTCCGACTTGCGTTTCTGTTGCCGCAGGGTTGGCAGGGTCGCCATGACCTCGCTGCGGGTGTCGTCGGTATAGATTTCAATCTCGTCCCTGTCGTTCGTATTGGCGGGCCAGAACCCGACCACTGCGTGGGCCCTGAGTTTCTTCTGTTCGATGATATCGGTAAGCATGACTTGTGCGTCTTCGTACAGCCGGGTTGCCGCCTCGCCCATCTCGGGGTCCGAGAGCATGTCGGGAAACTTGCCCTTCATGTCCCAGGCGACGAAAAAGTACGCCCAGTCTATGTACCCGGCGATCTCGGCAAGGTCGTATTCACGGAAGACGGTGGTACCGAGTTTGACCGGTTTCTTCGGCCGGTAGTGGCCGCTTTCATAGTCGCCTTTCCAGTCCGGCAGAAACTTCTGTGAACGAACCTCGGCTATGCTCAGGTATTCTTTTGCAGTCGACTCCGATGCCCGTTTTTCGCGGACCCGCTCGTGGTTGGCGTTGACTTCAGCTATATATTCATCGCGGGCGCTTTTGTTCAGAAGCTTGCTGACGACGCCGACCGCGACGCTCGCGTCTTTCACGTGTATGACCGGTCCGTGGTACTGAGGTGCGATCTTGACCGCGGTGTGGATCTGGTTGGTCGTCGCCCCACCGATCAAAAGCGGCAGTTCAAAACCTTCGCGCTCCATTTCCTTTGCAACGTGCACCATTTCATCGAGGCTCGGAGTTATGAGCCCGGACAGGCCGATGATGTCGGCGTCGTGTTTGCGTGCGGCCTCGAGGATGTCGGGGCAGGGCACCATGACGTCGAGGTCTATGACCTCGTAGTTGTTGCACTGCAGGACGACGCCGACGATGTTCTTGCCTATGTCGTGCACGTCGCCCTTCACGGTCGCCATAATGACCGTACCCTTTTTCTCGGCTACCTTGCCGGAGGCTTTCTGCTCGGCCTCGAGGAAGGGCAGGAGATAGGCGACGGCCATCTTCATGACCCGTGCGCTCTTGACGACCTGCGGCAGGAACATCTTGCCGCTGCCGAACAGACCGCCGACCACGTTCATGCCATCCATGAGCGGGCCTTCGATCACGTCGAGCGACTGCACGGCTTTCTGCCGCGCTTCTTCCACGTCTTCCTCTATGAAGCTCGTAATCCCTTTCACGAGGGCGTGTTCGAGACGCTTCTCAACGGGGTTTTCCCGCCACGCGAGGTCCTTGACCGCAGTGGATCCTCCCTTGTCCGCGACCTTGTCGGCGTATTCAAGGAGGCGCTCGGTCGCGTCCTCGCGGCGGTTGAGTACCAGGTCTTCGCATAGTTCGAGAAGTTCCGGCTCTATGTCGTCGTATACCGCAAGCTGCCCCGCGTTGACGATGCCCATGGTCAGCCCGGCTTTGATGGCGTGGTAGAGGAACACCGCGTGTATCGCTTCGCGCACCGTGTTGTTGCCGCGGAAGCTGAAGGACACGTTACTGACACCACCCGAGAGTTTTGCGTGCGGCAGGTGTTCCTTGACCCGTGTGCAGGCGCGAATAAAGTCATTCGCGTAGTTGCGATGTTCTTCAATGCCTGTCCCGATCGCGAAGATATTGAGGTCAAAAATGATGTCTTCCGGCGGGAATCCGACCTCTTCGGTCAGTATTCGATACGCGCGCTGCGCAATCTCGAACTTCCGGTCCTCCGTCCCCGCCTGGCCTTCTTCGTCGAAGGCCATGACGATGGTGGCGGCTCCATATTTCATGATCTCGCGTGCACGCTCGCGGAAGAGTTCTTCGCTTTCTTTAATGCTGATGGAGTTCACCACGCCCTTGCCCTGCACGCACTTGAGCCCGGCTTCGATTACCTCCCACTTGGAACTGTCGATCATGACGGGGATGCGGGAGATATCGGGCTCGCTTGCCATGAGCTTCAGGAAGGTTTCCATTTCGGCGGCACCGTCGAGCATGGCTTCGTCCATGTTCACGTCTATCATCTGCGCGCCGTTTTCCACCTGATCGCGGGCGACTTCGAGTGCTTCCTCGTACTGTTTTTCCCGGATCAGGCGCAGGAACTTCCGGCTGCCCGTGACGTTGGTGCGCTCCCCGACATTCACGAACAGCGAGTCGTCTTTAATCGTCAGCGGCTCAAGACCGGAGAGCCGGGTTGTTTTCGGATTATCGGGCACCACACGAGGCCTGTGTGCACCGACGGCTTCTGCAATATGCCTGATGTGTTCGGGTGTGGTGCCGCAGCAGCCCCCGACGATGTTCACGATGCCTTCGGAAGCAAAATCCCCGAGGACCTTTGCCATGAACTCGGGCGTGTGGTCGTACCCGCCCATGTCGTTGGGGAGGCCGGCATTGGGGTGCACGCTTACCGGAAACTCTGCATTCGCCGCGAGTTCCTGCACGTATTCGTGCAGCAGATCGGCTCCGAGCGCACAGTTCAGTCCCACGCTGAAGGGCTTCGCATGACGGACCGAGTTCAGGAAGGCCGTCGTAGTCTGCCCGGTGAGGGTGCGGCCACTGCGGTCGGTAATGGTACCTGAGATCATGACCGGCAGCTCCGTCCCCCGCTCCTCGAATACCGTGCGGACGGCGTAGATACAGGCTTTGGCGTTCAGGGTGTCAAAGATCGTCTCGATCAGAATGATATCGGCACCGCCGTCCATGAGCGCTCGTGTCGCCTCGAGGTAGGCGTCGCGGACGTAGTCGAAGCTGACCGCGCGGAAGCCAGGGTTGTTGACATCGGGCGATATCGAGAGGGTCTTGTTCGTCGGACCGAGAACGCCGGCGACAAAGCGCGGTTTGTCGGGCGTACGGGATGCCGCCTCGTCCGCAGCTTTCCGGGCGAGGCGTGCGGCACAATAATTCAGCTCGTATACGAGCGGCTCGAGTGCGTAATCGCCCTGGCTTATGCTCGTGGAGTTGAAGGTGTTCGTTTCTACGATGTCGGCTCCGGCATCGAGGAAGGCCGAATGGATACCGTAAATAATGTCAGGTCGGGTTATGGTCAGAAGATCGTTATTTCCCTGCTGGTCGTTGCCCGCAGCGCAGGCCGTATCGATTGCCTCTCGGGCATGCGGCGACACGTACCAGGCACCGTTGTCGTCGAATCCGGAGGTCTCCGCACCGGGTCTCACCGGTGGGGTGTGTTCCGGAGCATCGGTCGATGCGGGGCTCCCGAAAACTGTCTGTTCCATTGCACTAGAGGTACGCGCTGCGCCGCGGTAGTCCTCTTCCTTCAGGCGAAAGCTCTGAATCATGGTGCCCATGGCGCCGTCGAGTATGAGGATTCTATCCTGCAGGAGATCGTTCAGGGTGGTCTGTGTGTCGTCTTTCATGTTCTTTGCTCTACCAACGTGTTGTGACAATCGTAAAGGAATTGAAGTATCTTTCCTATATGCACATAGCAGACGTCTACCGACGGGGTGGACCCGCGTTCAGTTTCGAGTTCTTTCCTCCAAAGACTGCGAAGCAGGCCGAACGGCTCAAGCAGACTACCCGCGACCTGGTGCCGCTGAAACCGGCAGCCGTCAGCGTGACCTACGGAGCAGGTGGTACAACCCGGGAGCGGACGCACGATCTTGTGGTGGACATACAAAAGGAAAACCGTCTGACGGTGGTGTCGCATCTGACCTGTGTCGGTTCGACGAAGGACGAGATTGCGGGCATCCTCGATCGATACGCGGAGAGCGGCATCGAGAACATCATGGCGCTGCGCGGCGACCCGCCCGATGGAGGCGCCTTTGAGCCGGTTCCCGGGGGCTTTCGCTATGCGTCGGAACTCGTTGCGTTCATCAAGAGGCGCTATCCTGCGATGGGCGTGGGCGTCGCAGGGTTTCCCGAGGGGCATCCGGCGACACCGAATCGTCTGCAGGAAATCGATTATCTGAAGGCCAAGGTTGATGAAGGGGCAGACTATGTGTGTACGCAGCTCTTCTTTGACAACCACGACTTCTACGACTGGCGGGAACGCTGCCGTCTCGCGGGCATACACCTCCCACTCGTGGCGGGCCTCATGCCCATCACCTCCCGAAAAGGTCTTTCCCGTATGGCGGAGCTCGCAGCCGGATCCCGCTTTCCGGCCCGGCTTCTGAAGGCGATCTATCGGGCCGAGGACGACGCCGGGGTGGAGAATGTCGGGGTCCACTGGGCGAGTGCGCAGGTCATGGATCTGATCGAAAACGGAGTCGATGGAGTTCACTTTTACACCTTGAACAAGTCAACGGCAACGAGGCGGATATACGAGTCCCTCGGCGTGCACAGCTCCGACGCGCTCAGCTCTCGGCCGGTTTAGCGAACAGATCCAGCCCGTCCCTGACGACTTCAATGACACCGCGTTTTTCTGCTGCCTCGGCGAGTTTCTTGAAGCGGTTGTAGCCGAACTTGTGAAAGTCGACGTTGCGGTTCTTCATTTCCTTGCTGATGAGCGCGAACGGAGCGGGCTTGCCGTTTGACTTCGCCGCATGTTCCACCACTACGTCCCGCAGCGTCGCAAAGGGCTCCGAGAAGCTGAACTGCTGCGATTTCGATGCCTCAGGAATATCCAGCACAAGGTCGTTGTCTGTCGGAGTAATGGCGACGTGACCTGCGTCGCGCGCCGCGAGCACGAAAGACTTCCAGCTGCGATAGCCAAGCTTTGACTCGTCGAAATTTTCGTTCAGCAGGCGCAGGCGTATTTTGACCGGACCGAGCGTCGGGACCTTCCGGCTTTCGCGCATCATGGATACGGTTTCGGTCAGCAGTTCAAAGGCGCGCTGCTTGGTCAGCTCCGTATCGTCCTTACCGTTTGTCCGTCCGTTCTTTGCGTCGTCCCGCTCGTCTTCGAGATCCGCTTCCTCGTCGGCCAGGAGATCGCGATAGTCCTGAAAGGTGTCGGCGAGGGCAAGCAGATCTTCGCTCGCGTTCTTTGAGTCGCACAGCACGATGCTCTGCGCGCCGCGTCGCCGGATTGAGACGATCAGCGGTCTGAAATCGGTGTCACCGGTGACCAGGATGTAGCTCGAAATATGCGGATACAGGAACAGCAGCTCCATCGCGTGAGTCACCATGGAGATATCGGAGCTGTTTTTCCTCGCCCTGGGAACGTGGATCAGTTGGAAACTTTCCTGTGCGAGCTTCGCGTCGCTGCCTTTCCAGTTGCGTCTGCTCCAGTCTGCGAAGGCAAAAGAGACCGATACGCGCCCGTAGCGTGAGGCAAAATCTGTGATGGTGGAGACCATTTCTGAGGTGGCGTTGGGATTCACGTTCTCTACATCCCAGAGTATGGCAACGTTACGGTCGGAGCCGGGTTCATTCATGGAACCATCGTACACCCGACACGCTGCTTGTGCCAGTCGGCGGCGCCGCGTACTATAACCGTCATGGAATGGAAAGCAAGTCATATACTCGTCTCAAGCCAGGATCTGGCCCGGCGTCTGAGGCAGGAACTCCGGCAGGGTGCCCGCTTTGAAGAGCTTGCGCGCAAGCACTCGACCTGCCCGAGCAAATCAAGCGGAGGCGACCTCGGCTGGTTCGGTCCGGGGAAAATGGTGGGAGAGTTCGAGACCGCGTGCAAACGCCTCGGAGTCGGAAGCATCAGCGACCCGGTGCGGACGCAGTTCGGATACCATCTCATCAAGGTCACCGGCAAGCGCGGCGATTGAGTATCGCCGCGAAAGGGTCTGCTGAGCCAGGAAACAGGGCTCCCTGGCATGAACGACGCGCTATAGACGCCCGCTTTCCCGTTCGCTGCTGGCGGGGCAACATACACGGGTTTCCGCTGCACTGGCACGAACTGGTCGAAGCCTGTCTGGTGGAATCGGGGTCGCTCGCGGTCTTCGTCGACGGACGGCGCATAGTGCTCTCCGCAGGCGAAATGGTGCTCATAGGCCCGCAGCGCATACACGGCTACGAAGGGCTGGGGGAAACCCGCGCTACGACCATGCTGCAGTTCAGCCTCGATGAGGTGTCGCTTCCGGCCGGACACGTCTCGGATGATCCGTCGATTTCATCGGTTTACTCCGGTCTTCGAATCCTGCGCCCTTCACCGGGAGCGCCTGCGAACAGGAAGTCCGCGACGGACTCGAACCCGGCTCACCGCATCGTTTCCTGTGTACGCGACATTTCGCGGGAGTTCACCGACCTGCAGCCCGGCTACAGGTCGGCGGTTCGGGCGCGGCTCCTTGACCTGACGGTGATCCTTCTCCGCGCTGAGGATGACGCTGAACTGACGCACGAGACGCACCGTGGCGCTGCCGACATCCGGCGGCACGAGACGCTTGAGCGGGTTTTTTCCTACGTACAGGAGCACGCGGAGGAACCCATCAGCCTCGACGATGCTGCCGCGGCCGCATCCATGTCGCGTTCACATTTCAGCAGATTCTTCCACAGGGAGACCGGACGCACCTTCCAGCAGTACCTCGCACGGTTGCGCGTCAGTCGTGCCGAGCAGATGCTCTACCAGACGGATCTCACCATACAGGAGATAGCCCTGCGCAGCGGCTTTGGCGCGAGCAGCACCTTTAACCGCCTGTTTCGCCGGTACACGGGCCGAAACCCCCGTTCCTGTCGCAGGGGGTAAGCACGATCCGGCATAAACAGCGCAATTATCGGGCACTATGCTCGTGTTTTCGGTGATACAATCCGCAAACGGAGCATACAATGAGCAAAAAAGCATTGATAGTCTGGGGCGGCTGGCATGGACACGAACCAGAGCAGGTCGCTGGCGTTTTCGCCGGTCTCTTGAGAGACGGCGGTGTCGACGTCGAAGTATCCGATACGCTCGACGCATTTCTGGATGTGGAGAAACTGAAAGGGCTCGACCTGATCGTGCCGGTCTGGACCATGAGTACGATAACCAAAGAGCAGTGTAATGCTGTTGTCGAAGCGGTTGGCGGCGGGGTCGGCCTTGCCGGGTGTCACGGTGGCATGTGCGACGCCTTCCGGGAATCAGTACAGTGGCAGTTCATGACCGGTGGTAACTGGGTGTCTCACCCCGGTGGTGATGGTGTCGAGTACACCGTGGACATCGCCTCGAGTTCGAACCCTCTCGTGGACGGCATCCCTGCCTTTTCGGTGAAGTCCGAGCAATACTATATGCACGTCGACCCTGCGGTTGAGGTGCTCGCGACAACCCGCTTTCCGACGGTTCGCTGGTTTCATTCGAGCAACCCGCCGGTGGATATGCCGGTGGTATGGACCAAACGCTGGGGGCACGGTCGTGTGTATTACAACTCACTCGGACATCACGCGGATATCTTCGACATTCCCGAAGCGCTCGAACTCATGCGACGGGGCCTGTTCTGGGCGCTCGAAGGCAGACAGGTCGCCCGTGATGCCAGTGCCACGGCGGACGATTTCCGGAACGAAAAGAAAATGTTCTAAACGGAGCGGAGGAACAAAATATGAGTATACATAAACCTATGAATGTCGGTGTGATCGGCGTTGGTGCGATCAGCGGCATATATCTGAAAAATCTGACCACGGTCTTTTCCGGGTCTGTCACCGTCACCGCTCTTTCGGATCTGGTTCCTGGGCGCGCTGAAAGCGCAGCAGCGGAATATGGAATCCCGCAGGTGCTTTCGACCGATAGTCTTCTTCAGAGTGATGATGTAGACATCGTCCTTAACCTCACTACGCCGCAGTCACACTTCGAAATCGCCCGCAAGGCTGTTATTGCCGGAAAGCACGTGTACGGGGAGAAGCCCCTGTGTGTGACACGTGAAGAGGCCACAGAGCTACTGAAGCTTGCTGATGAAAACGGTGTGCGGGTCGGATGTTCGCCGGACACGGTACTGGGCGCCGGCGTACAGACCTGCCGGAAGCTCATACACGACGGATGGATAGGCGAGCCGATAGGCGCGACCGCCTTTATGCTGAATCACGGTCACGAGAGCTGGCATCCTGACCCTGCCTTCTACTACAAGACCGGCGGAGGACCGATGTTCGACATGGGCCCGTACTACCTGTCGTCTCTCGTGCAGCTCATGGGGCCCGCGTCCCGGATATCCGGTTCGGCTCGAAAGACCTTCGACACCCGTACTATCACCAGCGAGCCAAAGTATGGCGAAGTGGTCGATGTCGAGGTGCCGACGCACGTGAGCGCAAACATAGAGTTTGCCTCGGGGGCGGTCGCTACGGTAATTACAAGCTTTGACGTATGGGGCAGTACGCTCCCGAGAATCGAGCTCTACGGTACCGAGGGGTCTATGGTCGTTCCTAATCCGAACACCTTTGGGGGTCCTGTGAGTATCCGGCGCAAAGGCACGAAGGAATGGTCTGAAATTCCTCTGACCCACGATTACGCCGAGAACAGTCGGGGCCTCGGTGTGGCGGATATGGCTGACTGCATTAAGGCGGGTACCGAACACCGGGCGAACGCGCACGTTGCGGCACACGTGCTTGAAATAATGCACGGTATACACGATGCGGCAGCCTCCGGTACCTACTACACGACCGAAACGACCTGCAGACAGCCTGATCCGCGTCCTCTGGCGTAGTTCCCCGACCCGGGTTACCATAGAGGTCCCAGTAGTTAACGGAGGGGCCCTATGGCTGGATACAGCCACGCGTTTCCTGGCCTGGATGACGAGGCCAGGGAGGAAGTACGCCGAAGATTCGAGAAGTCCCGTCTTGCCTCAACCGAGCCAAACTGCGACGGCTTTGTAGAGATTCGGATCAACGGCGACTCCATGGCGGTATATGCGGATTTCTATCCGCCTGATCCCGGGTGCAGGGTCCTCACCGTCGACGACGTTGCACAGGCGCTCTCGGATCTCGATGTGATTCACGGCATCGACTGGGATACTATTGCAATAGCAACAGACAAGTGCAATCTGGATCATACCGAGCTCTCGACTATTCGCGTGGCAACTGGAACCAGGCCGGTCAACGCGAAGCCCGAAGAGCTCGTTCCCGAAGAGACGGTAGTACCGGGTCCTGTGTATCCGCGTCCCCTCCCGGATGGCAGCGTGGACTTTCGCGAAATCTCGCCCTTTCGAATCGTCAGGGCCGGACAGTGCGTCGGGCAATATCTTTCTGTCCGTGAAGGGACCGACGGAATGGATATTCACGGCCGGACGATCCCCTGCGCAAGCGAACTCGTGGAGCGCCTGGAGGCCGGAGAACACACGGAGCGCGTCGGAGATGAGCTTCTCGCGAGTATTGATGGTCGGTGCGAGATCGCGGATGGAACGTTCACGGTGAACCCCGTGCTTCTCGTCGAAGGCGACGTGGACTATCATACCGGCCACATCGATTTCCCCGGCGATGTATACCTGAACGGACAGGTTCACGACGGGTTTCGCGTACATGCGGCGGGATCGATCTTTGCGAATACACCGCTTGATGCTTCGGACATAGTGGCTGGTGCTGATCTGACGGCTGGGTACGGGCTCATGGGCCGAAAGAACGCGGTGGTAAAGGTTGCCGGTATCCTTCGCGCAAAGTACGTGGAGAACTGCCTGATCGAAGCCGGGTCGGATGTGCTTGTCGACCGTGGCATTGTTCGTGCGCACATCTACACCGGTGGAAAGGTAGCTACGAGCCAGCGAGGTGTCATCCTTGGTGGGCTGATCTTCGCCCAGAACGGCGTCCAGACCCGCCAGATAGGCACGGCGACCGGACCGGGCATCAGCATACACTGCGGGGTGAACTACCTCGCCGAAAAGAAACTTGATATTCTTCGATCGAAGGCTGAAGATCTGACCTCGAAGCTGCTGGAGGTGAGACGGATGCTCGCGCACACCCGGTCCCGCGAACTCGAAAGCATGCTTCATGACCTGCGCGAGGAACTACGGGAAACGAACGAGATGTCCGAGTCGCTGCTCTTTCAGATAGACAGCAACGAAGACGTGCGGATCGAGGTTAGCGGGACGGTTTTTCCGGGCGCGACTGTCGAAATCTGTCATGTTTCATATACTGTAGATCAGGAACTTCACGGAGTAGCGTTTTTTCTTGACAAGAGTCAGGGACGCATCAGTATTGAGAAACTTAATCGAGGTCGATAGCGGGGAAATGCCGTTCCCGAAGACCGCAGCCTGTGATACAACAAAGGTGGAGACTGGCTATGGCAGAGACTTTCGCACAACTGGAACAATTTCTCCTGCATCTGAACTGGCTCGGGCTCGCTATCGTGGCCGTAGCCGGCCTTGTGGTTGCAATGACCGGGTATCGCCTGAGACTTCTGTTCTTTTTTATCGTTGGTTTCTATCTGACCGCACCCTTCGTTGGTGCGCTTGTCGCCCGCTTCGTTGATTTTCCGCAGGCCTTCGTGGTGTTCGGAACCATAGGCGGTATTCTCGGCGGACTCGTCGCGGTACGCCTGTACTTCGTCGCGCTCTTCCTGGTTGGCGTACCCATTGGTGCCTCGGTTGCTATCGCGATCGCGAGCGCCTTTGTAGGAACGGGTGATGTTGCCATAATTGTCGCTGCGGTCGTCGGGGCACTCGTCGGCGGTACGGTGACCATCGTTCTGGACCGTGTCATGGTTATCGTCGCGAGCGCGATCCTCGGCTCGGTGCACGCGGGGGCGGCTGTCGCGACGGTTGTATTCCGGCTCATTGAGATGTCACCGACTGCCTACTACGCGACCTTCCTCGGCATTTCCGGCGTTGTTCTTGTCCTCGGGATCATCTACCAGAGCACCGCTTTCCCGAAACGCGCGTATGTATTCGGTCCGAAGATGTACGCGGATCAGCGTGCCTACGGAGATTCCGTGTCGCGGCAGTACAGTCGTGGTTCCGGAAGGTAGAAACGCCTCAGAGTTCCGCCGGAAACGTTACGTTGTTTCTACGAGGGTTCGTGCCCGTTTCAACGCAGCATCAAGCGTCTCGCAGACGTTCTCTTCGCCAATGCGCTCATAGAGCCCTGATTTTCTCAGCGCACGTTCGGGCTGTGCCTGCAGGCGGGCCAGAACCACGTGTCCTCCGTGGCTTGTCGCGTCGTTAACCAGATCTTCAAGCAGACGGAGTCCGGTGACATCCAGCGCATTGACGCTTCGCATGCCGAGTATGCGCACTTTCGGGCGTTTCTGTATCAGGAGCATTGCGTTCCTGAATTTCTCCGCCGCGCCAAAGAAGAACGCGCCGTTTATCTCGTATACCTCAACGCCCCGTGGTATCGACCGGGATGTAGTGCGTACCTGTATGTCGGCTTTCTGCAGATCCTCGAATCGCTGATGCCTCCGCTCCGAGCGGAGAACCGTGACCTGCGAAACCATGCTCATCCGACGCATGAACAGGAAGGACGCAAGCACCATTCCGACCTGTATGGCGACCGAAAGGTCAATCAGAACCGTGAGCGAGAACGTGGTAATGAGCACGAGCATGTCGCTCTTCGGTCCGCGGATCATAGCCCGGAACGATCTCCATTCGGCCATGTTCCACGCCACCACCGACAGAACGCCGGCGAGGGCTGCTATTGGAATGAATGACGCGAGCGGGGCGAGAGCGGACATCACGAGCAGTACGAACACCGCATTCATGATCGCCGCAACGGGCGTGCGGCCGCCATTCCTCGCGCTCGTCGCAGTGCGCGCGATCGCTCCGGATGCCGGAATACCACCGAAGAGCACAGCAGCGGCGTTCGCAATACCCTCGCCGACGAGCTCGGTATTCGGCTCGTGTCGCTCGCCGACCATGCCGTCGGCGACCATGGCAGTGAACAGACTTTCGATGGAACTGAGTAACGCGATCGTGAACGCGGGCACCATGAGCTGCTGCACGAGCTCAAAGCTGACCGGGGGAAGACCGTACCATTGCAGTCCTCTCGGCAGGCTTCCGAAGCGTGAGCCGATCGTCACTACAGGCAGATCAAACAGGGCCGTGATGCCGGTAATGCCGATAAGCGCAATCAGCGCTCCAGGAATCCGTCCCGAGACCCGCTTCCATAGCACCAGGATTGCGATGGTTGCGATTGACACGGTTGTGTCCGCTATCGAAATGCTGCCCAGATTTCCAAAATAGCTCAAAAGACGGGCCGGTGCATCCGGGGGAGCCCCCGCCGTTGAGATCCCCAGTAGATCCCCGATCTGTGAAATGAGAATGACCGTCGCAATACCCGATGAAAATCCGATGACAACCGGATACGGCACGTACTGTATGATCTTCCCGAGGTTAGCGAAGCCCATGAGGACCATCATGATACCCGCCATCAAAGTTGCAAGCGCCAGGCCAGGGTATCCGAATTGCGATCCGATCGCATAGCTGATCACGACGAAGGTGCCGGTTGGCCCGGCGACCTGTACGCTTCCGCCGCCGAGCAGCGCTACGGTCATACCTGCGATCACCGCTGTGGCAAGACCCTGCTCGGGTCCGACGCCGGAAGCCACCGCAACGGCGATCGAAAGTGGCACGGCGATAACACCGACGATCAGCCCGGCGAGGCTGTCAGTTCCGAAGCTCTGAAGGGTGTATCCCGGCAGGCCCTGTAAAACGCGGGGTCGTATTAACACGCTTCTTTGATATCGGTCAGGCGCGTACGTGTCAACGTGGGCGGCGCCTAATCGAATTTTCACACAATCGTGACAGGGAACTAACCCGGGCATGATCTGATTCTCATCATGAACTGGCAAAGCATAGACGAGACGGTGTGGGGTCCGATTCTGACCGAAATAGAAGACAGCGAGCTGGCGTCATCGGTCAAACGGGTCTATCCGGGCACGCGCGAGTACGAAGCGGTCGTGCAGCTTAGGTACCGTGGGCTTGCTGAGACCGGCTTCATCGACACGGGCCGCATGAAGCCCGCCTGTATGAGGCTTCAACGGGACTTCGATTCTGTCATACTCGCCGCTTTCGACGGTGAGGTCTGCATGGCAACGCTAACGCTCAACACCGTGACCAGTCATCATCCAGGGCTTGCCATGGAGCTTGAGAAGAAAGCCTCAATCAGGCATCCGCATTTTCGCAGCCGAAAAACGCTTGAGTTTACCAAGTTCGTAATAGAACCTGCCTATCGCAACACCCGCATCGGACTCTACATGTACGAGGTTTCGGCAATCATCAGCCGGATGCTCGACAAACCACATTTCTGGCAGGTTGGTCGCGATGACGAGCGCGATGTGTTCGTTCGGTCCCGCGCAGGATTTGATTACTCCGGGAATTTCCGGTTTACCGACGTGAGCCTGAACAACATGGTTTCCCGGATTGGATACATGCATTTTCCTGGCGTCCTCTCCAACGGGAATGTGTCTCGTGTGTTCAGGCGGATGTTCGAGACGGTTCTTTCCATCCCGGAGGCAGAGCTATGTCGGCATCAGCTTCTCGAACACACAGCCTGATGGCGGATACCGCGTCCGTCCCGGGTGTACCATCGATAGGAATACAACGGGCTCCGATAGCTGTCCCCCATCCGCGACGCTGGGTCATCGTGTTCGCGCGCATAATCCTCCGCGCGTTTCTTCCTTACGCCTACAACTTGCGTGTTCGTGGCGACCTCGGGATCCTGCGACGAAGAGGTCCTTTCATTCTCGTTGGCAACCATCAGAACTTCTGGGACCCCTTCCTTGCCGGGCTCTATATGCGTGCGGTGCCTCAGTTCGTGACGTCGGACAACATTTTCCGCGGTGGGTTTTTCAGCTACGTCATGAAAGGGGTCGGCTCGATACCGATTTCAAAGTACATGCGAAACACCGATACCATACGCATGATCTCAGGCGTGTTGAAACGCGGTGGTGTCGTCGGCCTCTATCCGGAATCGGATCGAACCTATGACGGGCGGTCTCTTCCGGTGCGTCCCGAGGTCGTAAAACTGATTCGCATGATGCGGGTGCCGGTCGTAGGCGTTCATCAACGGGGTGGTTTCCTGAGCGGGCCCAAATGGGGCCCGCACCGGCGCCGAGGACGCATTGACCTGACGTATAGTCTTCTCTACGACCCGGAGAAAGAAGGTGCGATTGCGCAGGACGAACTCCTGTCGCGGGTGCAGGCCCTGGTTCAGCACGATGAAATGCGACTGCAACGGTCAGACCCGGTAGCGTTCCGAAGTGATCGGCCTGCCGAAGGCCTGGAGCGGTTTCTGTACGAGTGTCCATGCTGCGCGGATCTGCAGACGCATCGGACTACTGCTGATCGCATGATCTGCATGTCCTGTGGACTTGAGACTACGATGGACGAATATGGCCTTCTACACCCGTCGTCTGACCTCGGAGACGGTGCGTCTGACCCGGGAAGCGGTGACTGGGATCTGCTTGAGACGTGGAGCCGGAAACAGTCGGCTAATCTCAAGCGGAGGCTTTTGACCTCGCGACCGGGCCACGCGATCTTCATCCAGCAGGTCGAGGTCTTTACGGGTTTTCGGACTCGCAGACTCGTGTCGATTGGCGTCGGAAGTGCTGTCTGCCACTCCGGTGGGATTACGGTGACGATCGATGCTTGTCACCTCGATTTCGAATTCGGGAAGATCGAAGGCGCGACAGTTCAGAACAGCGAGCAGTTTGAGTTCTATTACGACGGTACGCTGTTCCGCTTCGGGCATACCAGCACGAGTCAGTCAGGCTATATCTGGTACGACGCAGTTCGTCAGGCCTGCGGCGAGGCATGACCGTACTGCCCGGTGAACGGGTGGTGCGAATGGACGCGGAAGCCGCGCGAAGACGAACGGAATCCGCGGTTTCGTTTGATCGCTCCCGCGCGAGTGCCTGGATCAGATATGCGATCGCACCCATTGCGCCTCGAAAGCCAGTTGCGAGAATGCGATTACGCTCGCGGGATGCAAGTTGGTGCTTCGATGTCAAACCGAGCTGGGGTTTTTCGCCTTCGATAGTTGGCCCTCTGGCACCACCGCTCCGTGTTCTACCAGGGTCTTGCGAACCTCGACAATCGGAACCTCAATTACGGTCTGGCTGTTTCGCACCGCCAGTGCGGCCAGGACTCCGGCGGCCTGGCCCATCGCCATGCAGGACGCCTGGACCCGCAGCGCGGAGTTCGCCTCCCGATCACTGCAGACACTGCGACCGGCGACGATAAAGTTCGTGCTACCCTTCGGCAGCATCGCGCGGCGCGGTATTGTCGCGACAGTCCCTTCTTCAAGGTAGTGTTTCTGCAGTCCCTTCCCTTCCGACGAGTGCAGATCAATGGGGTAGAACGAGTAGCAGACTGCGTCGTCCCATACCCTGCCGCTGCGATAGTCGTCTCCTGTTACCTCGATCTCGCCCTCGATAGTCACCGTTTCCCGCACACCACACTCCGGAGCGACATAGTCGAATCTGAGGTTCTCCAGTCCCGGCTGGGTACGGAGGAAGCGATAGAGTCGCAGGAGCGACCTCCTGCCCTCGATATCCATTCGGGTCTTGCCCTCGCTGGTTCTGGCATCTATGCCGTGGATGTGGTTGGCGTTGCGCCCGGACTCCTTGATAATCTGCGGACTGAATCCGGTCGAATCCCAGCTGAGGTCGGTATACGAGAGACGGCCAGCGGCAACCTCCGCATCGGCGTGAATCTGTATCTGCTCAAGATCGAGCATATCCATATCGTAGCCGGCGAGCTTGCATACCATGGTCCCTGGCTGTAGTGTCTCGCTCTCGCGAACCGGATATCCGGCTACCGTTGCGAGGTTCGCGTCTCCTGTGGCGTCGATTACAACGTGTGCGTGTAATTCGTGCGTTCCTTCCTTGCACGCCACGGTGACCGTCTTTTTCTGACCGTTTTCGCTCACACCGGTAGGTATCGCGTGGAAAAGGCAGTCCGCTCCTGATTCCAGAATAAACTCATCGCACACCATCGCGTAGACGAAGCGGTCCACCAGTACGTGCTCGGTGTGGTGCGGCCGCTGTTTCTGCTGCGAGAAATCAGGAAGCGTGCTTCCGGTCTCCTGTGTGACGCGCTCGATCAGCTCCCACGCGACGCCGCCAACAATTGGTTTTGTCCATGCGTGAAACAGGCCTGGGAAGTTCACCCCGCCAGTTGTGGTCGTGCCACCCAGCTGACCTGATTTTTCAATGAGCAGAGTTGATGCGCCAAGGCGGGCGG
>RECN01000088.1 GCA_007694005.1 Spirochaetaceae bacterium | reverse complement strand
GATATCGCCGAAGAGCTCGCGAGCCACGGCTTTGTGGTCGTCGCCGCAGAACACAGCTACGGGGCGGCGGCGGTACGTTTCGAGGACGGGACGATTATTCAGGCGAGTGCGCGCATTCTGCCGTCGCGCTCGGAGACCCCGGACTTCCTCGACTACGCGAATCGACTCGTGACAACCTTCGCGTCCGATAACCGCTTTCTGCTGGCGTATCTGGCGGAGGCTCCGGGCACCGGCCCCGCCGACGCAGCCCCGATCGACGAACGCGTGGCCGGCATCACCGGGCGCATCGACTTCGATCGTATCGGGCTTGTGGGGCACTCGACCGGGGGTGGAGCCATGGTAGACATGGTACTCGGGGACAGGGCCCTGGGGGACGGAGGAGTCGCCGTCAGAGCTCTGGTCGGGCTCGATGCCTGGGTGGAACCACTGGGGCGGGAGCGCCTTCAAAGCGGGCGCTACACGGTGCCGAGTCTGTTCCTGCGAAGCGAACAGTGGGAAGGCGGGACGAACGACAGCTATCTTGTACCCTTTGTCGAGCGGGCGGGCGGGAGCGCGGTGGGCCGTGGCGAAGGTACCGCGGGCGATAGCGCCTCCGTCCCCGCGGCGGGCGTCGAGCGGGCGGGCGACGCCTCCGTCCCCGTCGAGCTCCGGCAGATTGCGGGCATTACGCACGCGCAGTTCAGCACCCTCTACATGTACCGCCCGGTCATGCAGTGGATCGGCTATCTCGGAAGTGCGGATACGGTGGACTTCGCTCATGAGCAACGGCGTATCATACGTGAGTTTCTACAGACGCAGCTGCAACTCAACGCGAGTTGACACCCTGCCCCGCCAGCCGCAAGAATCTGCAGCATGACTATAGGTTTTATCGGTGCCGGAAACATGGCCACCGCCCTCGCGGGGGCCTTCGCCGCCGCAGATCCTGATCTGCGCTTTACCGCCTCAGACGTAAGCAGCGAGCAGATCGCGCGCCTCGCCGAGGCCGCAGGAGCGTCACGAACCGAGCCTGCGGCCTCGAATGCCGAGGTGGCAGATCGTGCAGACATCCTCTTCCTCGCGGTAAAGCCGCAAATCCTGCCGTCGGTATTGCCAGAGCTCGCGCAGACGACCTGCCTGGTGGTGAGCATCGCCGCGGGTACGCGCATCAGCACCATCGAGGCGGTCCTCACGAAGGCGCGGGTCATACGTGTCATGCCGAATACCCCCGGGCTCGTCGGGGAAATGGCTGCCGGGTACTCCGCAGGCAGCCGCGCAACGACCGGGGACATGCAGACCATAGGCCGCCTGCTCTCAAGCGCGGGTGTAGCGATTGAGGTTGCCGAGGATCTGCTTGACACGGTCACGGGTATATCCGGCTCCGGCCCCGCCTTCGTCGCACGGTTTATCGAAGCCTTCACAAAAGCGGGAGTCGCAAACGGGCTCACCGAGGCGGACGCCTCCGCGCTGGTGCTTGCGACCTTCTCCGGGACCGCCAGGCTTCTCGCAGAGAAGGGCCTGAGTCCCGAGGAGCTCGTACAGATGGTCAGCTCCCCGAACGGAACGACGGTCGCGGGACGGGCGGTACTGGAATCATCACCCTATGAATCGATCATTCGGAAGACGGTCGATACGACCATAGCCCGAAGCAGGGAGCTTGGATCATGAATGTGCAGAATCAGGTCAAGGAAGCCAGACAGGCCGCGTACCGCATGGCGGTGGCACGCGTAGAAACCAGAAACGCTGTTATCAGGGGTATGGCCAGCCTGCTCGCCGAGAGACAGGCCGACATTCTCGCGGCAAACGCAACAGATGCCTCACGGGCAACCGAGGCCGGGCTCGGACAGTCCGTGTATAAGCGGCTGGTCCTGTCGGAACGTAAGCTCGGCGTCATGATCGACAGCCTCGAAAGTGTAGCCCGGCTTCCCGATCCGCTCGGTGCCGAAGAGGTCAGGCGCGAACTCGATGCCGGACTCGTACTTTCGCGGGTGCGGGTACCCATAGGTGTCGTCGGCGTTATTTTTGAGTCGCGGCCCGACGCGCTTGTGCAGATCGCCTCGCTCGGAATCAAGAGCGGCAACGCGGTGATCCTCAAAGGCGGCAGCGAAGCGCTCGAGTCAAATCGCGTGTTGCACGCGCTTTTTGTCGAGGCAGTCGCAGCTGTGGACGACTCGCTCTCCGGTGCCCTGCAGCTCGTTGAGACCCGGGAGGATATTTCTGCGGTTCTCGAGCTCGACGACGACATAGACCTCATGATCCCGCGCGGATCAAACGAGCTCGTGCGTTACATTCAGCAGCACACGCGCATTCCGGTACTCGGCCACGCGGACGGGATCTGCCACGTGTATATACATCCCGATGCTGAACCTGCCATGGCGACCGCTGTCGTACGCGACTCGAAAATGCAATACCCGGCCGTATGCAACGCCGTGGAGACGCTTCTGGTACACGCCGATGCGATCGAAATGCTGCATGCGATCGTCGAGGCGCTCTCCGGCGTTGAGCTTCGCGGCTGCGCGCGTACACGCGAGGTCGTTCCCATGGCAGAAGCCACCGACGAAGACTGGACGACTGAATATAACGATCTTGTACTCTCGATACGTGTGGTCGATTCGCCTGAAGAGGCTATCGCGCACATCAACCGCTACGGGTCACGCCACACCGATGCGATTGTAACGGCATCATCGGACGCTGCCGCGCGCTTCATGCGCGAAGTCGATTCGAGTTCGGTCCTGTGGAACGCGTCGACCCGATTTGCCGACGGATTCCGTTACGGACTTGGGGCGGAAGTCGGCATTTCGACCGGTAAGGTACACGCTCGCGGACCGGTCGGTCTTGAGGGTCTGACCACGACGCAGTACCGTGTGACCGGAAACGGCCACATCGTTGATGACTACGCGGAAGGACGCAAGCAGTTCACACACCGCACCCTGAAGGAGCAGTCAGGCTCATGAGAGTTCTCGTAAAGATCGGCAGTGCGCTGATCAGTGATGGTCCCCGGGTACGTTTTCCCTGGCTGGCGCAGAAAGTGTGGGAGATGGCAGAGCTCACCGAGAGCGGTCACGACTTTATCATCGTGAGCTCGGGTGCGGTCGCAGCAGGCATGGAGCTTCAGGGCATGAAAACGCGACCGAAGGATGTGCAGGAGCTGCAACTGCTCTCAGGCATAGGCCAGGTCAGGCTCATGACCTATTACAAGGACCTGTTTCGCGAGTGGGGTCGCTCGGTCGCGCAGGTACTGCTGACGCATCACAACTTTGCATCCGACACCGAGCGAAGTACCATCACCCAGATCATCAATGCGTACATGAACCGTGGCGTGGTTCCGGTCGTGAACGAAAACGACATGGTCGACAAGGAAGAGTTCGAGTATCAGAAGAGCTTTTCGGATAACGACATTCTCGCCGCCCTCGTTGCGATCAACGTGAACGTCGACCTCGCGGTCCTGCTGACCGACGTCGACGGGCTCTACGCGTCCGATCCCAAGCGTGATGATTCAGTCCGCCTCATAAACGAAGTCGCCCAGGTCACCCCGGATATCGAGGCCATGGCGGGAAACACCGGAAACGCGCTCGGCCTCGG
>RECN01000198.1 GCA_007694005.1 Spirochaetaceae bacterium | reverse complement strand
CGGGATCGTGACTTCTACCGTGTACGGTGTGCGGGTGTCGTTGGTAACGCGCACGCTGATAGGCCCCCGTATTGTCGGGATGGTTGCTTCAGCAAACCCGAGCGCGCCGGTTTTTGGATCGATCATGACTTCGGCGAAACCGGGCGTGAGCGGCCGGACGCCCATGAGGCCGAAGGGTATGGCGTTCGCGGGTGCGGCGCCCCAGGCGTGGTTCCAGTCCTGATTTGGCTTGATTGAGTCGTCCCAGGCCTCCATTGTTATGGTTGTTCCAACGTCGTAGACCATGTGCGCCCACGAGCGCATTCCGGTAGCGGTCAGAAGCGATAAGGCGTGCTCATCCTGTCCGGAAGCGAAGAGCGCTTCAAGCAGCAGCTGCGACGCGTAGACGCTGCAGGCCATGCCGCGCGATCGGATGTGCGAGAGTACCGGCGGCAGTTGCTCTGCTTCAAGCAGTCCGCAGGCCACAGCAAACGCGTTCGCGTGTAGCGAGCTGTGTCCGCTTCCTTCACCGTCGACGACCAGGCCCGTATGCGGGTCAACGAGGCAGGCGGTGAAGGCGCGTCGAACCGTTTCTGCGGCGGCCCGAAAGCGCACCGCGTCGTCTGGTCGGTTTGTCGCGTCGGCGAGATCCGCGAGGCAGCGCAACGCGCGATAGTACAAGGCGTTGACGACGCTGTTGATCGGGAGCAGCTCGTACCCGTCGCGTTCCACTTCGGGCCAGTCGACAATATCCCGCACACCGCGATCGAAGGTTCGGGTCGTCTCGCCGGAAAAGTGTATCGCTTCGAGTATCTTGTCTGTCATCGAGTCTACACTGATCAGGCCATCCGCGCGTGCGAGGCCGGAAAGCGACTTGTGAACCAGCTCCTCGTAGCGTGCGGCAATGAAGCGATCATCCCCAGTGAACATGTAGTCGTTCCACGCGGCGAGCACCAGGTAGAGGTGCCACTCGGTCGGCCACGTAGGCGCGTAGATCAGGTGCTCGAGCGTCCGCCGTGCCATGGTGTACTCACGGTCGCACCCGTAGTGGCTGAGCTGGGTAATGTAACCGTCGGACTCGTAGGGAATGCGTTCCCGGTCGCCGTCCACGTAGTAGCCGATGAAGCTTGTCGCCTTCATTGTGTAATGACAAAGGTCCCACACATCGTTGAGTACGCTGTTCGAACTCGCGAAGCGGCCTGCATTCTCGTCGAAGGGATAGTGGACCGCAAGCTGTATGACGTCCTCGCGCGTGAGCGTCGTTGGTGCTCCTTCGATCTCGCAGTAGCGAAACGGCGTCACTTCGAAAAGTTCATCGGGCATTTTCACCGCGTACGGTCCGGTGTTTCGCGAATCAGTCGGTATTGAGACCCGTGTCGTGCTTTTCCCCGCCGGCAGATGTACGGGAATCGAGCGGTATCTGCGCGAACCGCCGGGTGTGCGGTCTATTGCGTATGAGCCGGCGCGAACCTCGCCGAGGTGGACGACGATCTCGGTGTCTTCTGTCGTGTCTACCGAGAGCTCCACGGTACCGAAGGCGGCGCGGCCGAAGTCGACGAAAAAGACGCCCGGTGCCGACGAAACGAATGCCGCTGGCGAGACGCGCGTGACTTCCGGCAGGTAGGCGTCAACCCTGAACTCATCGGTCAGCGTTCCTGTAGCGAACGCCTGCACCTCAGACCACGGGCCGACATCCGCCGCCGAGAGCCAGGTGCGGACCTTCCAGCAGTAGTCCGAGTCGGGACGCAGCGGTGCGCCCGTGTATTCGACGGCTGTTGAAGCCTTATTGGTCTTCCACGAGCCCCGTATCTCCGGAGCCCCTGAGTCCCACAGATCGCCTTCGTCGCGAGCGAGTATCGCAGGACTTGAAGCGACGAGTATCTGATATCCATGCTGTACCGCACCGGGGTCGCTGGAGTGTACGATCCAGCTGAAGCGTGGCGCGGGCGTGGAGATGGTCGTCCGCTCAGGGTAGCGGAGAAGGTTGATCATGAGGCCTGTCGGTTGTAGTGCTGCCACTGGAAAGCTCCTATGTCAGAATATTCCGCTTGAACCCGTGCGTGTCGTAGCGCTTGTTGCACAGGTTGCACTGGTTGCAGTCGACTTCATAGCAGTTTCGATGGACCCGGGCAGGGTAGTGCCTGCGAAACGCGCGCTGGCACTTCTCGGAGCAGAAAATGTAGCGCTCCTGAAACGCACCGAGGGCTACGTAGTCTTCGTGGTGATCTTCGGGCGGTGATTCACCGAGGTCACTCTCGCACCACGAGCAGATCCCGTTTTTGAGCTTTCTCGCGAGCGCGCGTGCCTGGTCGAGTTCACCCTCGGCCCATACGTAGTCGATCCGCTTTACCTCGCTGCGCATGAGCTCGGAGATAACGACACCCTCGCGTATGCACAGGAACTCGTCCCGGCTCCCGTGGTGTACGTAGTCGCAGTCGATGACTTCATCGGTTTCGAGGTGCACCCGCGCGCTGCCGCGATCCGGGATCTCACGGCGGAACCAGCCGCAGGACGGACAGACGACCGTGAACAGGAAGTTCTCCGTGCGCGCCGCACATACCGGGCAGCGGCCCTGGTCGATGAGCATAATGTTGCGGATGTCGGCCTGTGTCGCCTTGCTGACGACTTCCTTCACCTCACTGTCGACCCGGTGGAGTTCGCGTCTGTCGCCGATCGATGCGAGCCCGCCGATCTCGGCAGCGAGTTTGCTGTCCTTGGGCAGTTCGGCCTTCAGCGCATCGCTTCCGCGTTTCTCTTTCCGTGTCTGTCGTGCCATGTCAGCTCCTTAGAGTGATTCCTGCTGCAGGAAGATCCTCCGGTAGAAGCCTTCCTCGCGTTTCAGTTCATCGTGAGTGCCCTGCTGTACGATGCGTCCGTGATCCAGAACGATGATCCGGTCGCAGCTGCGCGCCGTGGCAATTCGCTGTGTGATGATGATGCTCGTCCGGCCTTCAAGCGCCTGATACAGCGTAGTCCTGATCCGGGCCTCGGTCTCCGCATCGAGCGCGCTCGTCGTATCATCGAGCAGAAGAACCTCAGGTCCGGTGAGCAGCGCCGTCGCGAGTGCGAGCCGCTGCCTCTGTCCGCCCGACAGCGAAATCCCGTTCTGCCCGACTTCGGTCTCGTACTTGACCGGCAGCGTCATTATGAAATCGTGGAGCTCCGCCTGCCGGGCGGCAGCCATGATCGCACTCGGTTTTGATTCCATCCTTCCGTACACGATGTTCTCCGCGATGGTACCGGAGAATACCACCGGTTCCTGCTGCACGAGGACCACGTGGCGTCGGATCGAGGTCGGGTCGGCGTTCACGAGGTTAATCTCATCGATCTGTACTGATCCTTCGTGTGGGTCGTAGAAGCGAAGGATGAGGTTGAAGACAGTCGTCTTGCCCGCACCCGAGGGTCCCATGAGTGCAACCTTCTCACCCGGGGCAATGTAAAAGGAGATGTTCTCGAGCGCTCCGCTCGACTGCTCCGGATACCTGAAACTTACCCCGTCGAAATGGATGCGACCGGTGATCCCGTCGAGCTTGATCTTCCCCGGGCTCACGTCCACATCCTCGTCGAGAAGACTGAAGACCCGCTTGATAACGACGAATACCGCCTGCA
>RECN01000196.1 GCA_007694005.1 Spirochaetaceae bacterium | reverse complement strand
GCCGTGTCTGGCTTGAAAGCGAAGAAGGCCACGGCACCCAGGCCTGCCTGGAGCTGCCGGCGACGGAAACCGGACACCCACACATCGACACATAAGCTGGTCAATCCCGTCGCAGCGCTGGTCTTTCGCATTATGTGTGTTAGACTTACAGGTAATACGGTAGAAAAATACCGATTTTTTGGGAGGTCCACCATGCGTCACACAAGAAAATACCTCGCACCACTTTGCGCAATACTTACCGCAGTACTCCTGACCGCAGGCTGCGGCTGGCAGATGTTTGAGAACATACAGGTCAAGGCAAACCCCACCTACCAGGTCCCCGGCGGCACCGGCCGCCAGCTGATCGCAGACCTGGAGCTCTTTGAGCAGATCGAGACCGATCTTGCCGCTGAGTTTGACGACACATCCCGCTACAGGAACGATCCCTACACCTTCCGCGGTCGGATTACGCCGATCAGCGTGAACGTCGACGACTTCCTCGACGAAACCGGCATTAATCAGACCATAGAGATTGATGACGTGACCTTTGGCGGGGTCGATGTCGGGGCGATTGGGATTCCAGGGGTCCAAACGGATGTATTAGTGGTAACCGGAGATGACGAGGGCTCAGTCGCATTGCCAGGAATTCAACTACCAGATATCACCGGATTCGTCGAAGCAACGATTGGCACGGGTTTCCTGACAATTACTATCGGAGACTCCGATAAACAGCTACCCGAAGGAACATATGAGCTTGGCGTGACGGTCACCAGCATTCTCACTGAGCCCGACGACTCGTCTTTTATCAACTTCCCGTTGCAGTTGGTCACAGTTGAAGACGGAGTCATTCAGGAAGACGTGTCGCTCGCGGGCCTGGAAATCGAGAACGCCGGTGAGATAGAGGTTTCCTTCACGCTCGACTGGGATGTCGACGGAAGCGAAAGCGACATACCCGTTGACATTCAGTTCTCGATCGACGAGTTCTCCGAGCTGGTCGTAGATGTTGGCACCAACTTTCTTGACGGCTTCGATATTGATTCCGTTGCGATCGAAAAAGACATACGCAGGCAGGTCCGCGAGATTGAGATTGACACCGCAAAGTCGGACATAGTGCTTCGGGTTACCGCCGACCTCCCCAGGGATCTGACGATTACCCTAGGATCAAATGAACTGTTTACGGGCTCGGGAGAGCAGAGTGGTGTCGTCGAGGCGGGGCTTGCTGGCGAGCAAACGCTCACCTTCGACATCGATAACTCTAACCCCATAATCTTTCAGGACCCGGATGCTGCCGTCGACCCCGAAGCCATCGAATCGTTCGACATCAACGTATCCACAACGTTCACGGGTTATGACGAAGGAACCGGGCACCTGACCCTGACAAACGTCAGCACCAGCGAGTCCATAAACGCCTCGCTTACGAACACCTCGATAGACGTTGCACTCGAAATCGAGTCGGTCACGCTACGGGATATAAACGAGTTCTTCACCGATTTCGACGAAGGCCTGGATGCCGATGCACTTTCGTTCCTCGACGAGCTGCCGGACTGGTTCAACTTTTCGAGTGTGCCGCTGCGCTTCGGCATTCAGGGATCGGTTGCCGACGGAGACCCGCCGACACTCGACCTAACCTTTACTGGTTACAATGCCGCCGAAGAGGGTGACGTCGTCGGCGATCCCGTCACGATCACGGGCGTACAAATAGGCGACCCGGACCTGAGTACCGGCGATCTCGCGCCGCTCCTGAACGAACGCCCCGCACGCATCGACATCGATATTAGCGTCACCGACGGTGGCAGCGAACTCACCCTCTCCTCCGTCGACACACTCGAAGTCGTGATAGAGATAGACCTGGTTTTCGCCTTTGCGGTCGACACGGGTGGAGGTGGCTCCCCCGCCAACCTGCTTGAGCAGTTCCTCGACGACGAGGCATTCGTAATAGAGGACGATCTGCTCGATCGTGAGTCCGCCGACGATCTACAGGACATCCTGTCAAACCTCGAATCGGCGCGGCTGTTCGTGACAATAGAAAACAGCAGCGGGCTCGACGGATTGAGTTTTTCGATCATACAGCCGGGTCCTGACGGGTGGACGCTCGCTGAGGGCAATCTCGACGGAGATCTGGTCATTGAACTGACGTCCGAGGATATCCGGAAAATAGAAACCACCTACCCCTTTACTCCGGAGTTCAGGTTGTTCATTGCCGAAACGGTTGGTGATCCCTACGAACTGAACTACGACGGCGAGATCGCGATGGGGCTTCGGCTCGAGCTGACCGCTGACATTGACTACACCTTTACGGTGTTCGGCGAAGACAATTAAGGAGGCAATGACATGAAACGATCTATATTGTTCATAGCGATACTACTGATTGTTGTTGCCATGACGCTCAGCGGGCAGCTGTATTTTGACTCCCGCAGCGCGCACCGCAATCCAGCGCTTTCTGCGTTCACCCCACGGCGGACCTTCGAGATGGGTATACAGACCGATGTAGCCGGCTACAACAGCGCGTTTGCGCTCGGCGACATCCTCCAGGAAACCTGGGTCATTGACCTGAACGAGGCGACGGAGCGCGCTGGTGACGGAGGGTTCCGCGCTGGTGCAACGGCAAACCTCGGGACCCACGGTATTCTTCGCCTTGGCGGTGTCGGGTTTGGCGGCTACACGGGACTGCGCTCGGTTGCCGAACTGCAGGTACCGAGAGAGTTCCTCGAACTGTTGTCGGAGGGAAACATCGATGACCGATCGGGCACGGGCAACGCGATTATCGAGGCTCACCTTGAAGCCGGGATTCGCACGGCGTTCAACTGGCGGGAATGGACCTTCGGGATCAACGCCGCTCCCTTCGTACCGATCGCGTTTTCCGGCGAAGGCGGGTTCGTGTTTGATCTGACGACGACCGATGAGGGCTTTAATGCGTCGGCCGGAATAGACACCCGCGTGTTCTCGTCTGTCGATCTGGTGGCGCTACAGGATGGTGCCATGCCGGATCTCGGTGAGGCCATAAGCAACAGCGGGTTCAAGGTCGACCTCGGGGTCATCCGCCGCGACGTTGCCGGCCTGCCTCAGTGGGGTGTCGGCCTGACCGATATCACCATTGTCCGTGCGACGGCCACGAGCGAGTTTCGGGTTACCGGGTCATACAGTGCGTCGACCGAGAATGCGATACAGGCATTTCTGGATGATGAAGACCCGCTCGTACTCGAGGCAGAGGATATCGACGTGAAGTTTGTCGGTGATGCCGCCGAGCGCATTCGGCTCGCACCCGGGGTATCCGGGTTCTACCGCTTCGGGCTGCCCTTTGTGGACGTGATACCTCACGCGCATGTCGTGTTCAGCGAGACGCTCGGTGCCATCAACCCGGGCATCACGGTTGCAGGAAACCGCTTCCCGACCAACCTTCTGTACTTCGGTATAGGCCGGGAACGGCCGGTCTGGAGGGCAACCGCCGGCTTGCGTATTCCACTGTACGTCATGGAGTTGAACCTGCAGATAGAGAGCACGTCGCCGCGCATTCTCGGGGTGTTCGGCCCGGATGGGCTCGCTGCCGCGCTGGATGTCCGTCTCGGCTTCTAGAGCCTTACATCAACCTTACAAACGATCGAAGCGCCCGTTTCATCCTTGCCGATGGAG
>RECN01000195.1 GCA_007694005.1 Spirochaetaceae bacterium | reverse complement strand
TAAGAAGCGTCGAAAGCGCAGGGGGTCGTTTCATTGCATAGAAGCTATCGCGTCCGGGCGGTTCCGACAAGTTCCGTACTATCAACGACAAAACGCCGCATATACTCACCGAGTTGCTTCGAAGCGCTTCGGTTCTCCCTGCCTACCGTGGAAAGTTCCTGAGTAAGCGCTGAAAGCTCGTCGGTCACCGACTGTACCCGCTGCGATTTGTCTCGCACCGTACCCGATATCTTCCCAAGCCCTGCTGCGAGCCGCTCGAGAGCCTGCATGCGTGAGTTCATGTCAACCGACGAGTCGCGCACGTTCCCCGTCAAATCCTGAACCCGCGTAATGACTGCGTCGAGTTCCTGCGTCCCTGCGCTCATTTGCTGCATCTCGTCGTTCATCGCTTCCATTTCGGAATACAGCTCGCCTATACCGGTCCTGATCTCGAGGAATGTCTCACCGGACTCGGACATTGAGGCAACGTTCGCAACAATACGCTCCGCCATTTCCTGTAATATCCGGGACACGCTTCGTGTGTTCTCGGCAACATCCTCCGAAAGGCGCCGGATCTCCTCGGCGACGACGGCAAATCCGCTTCCTGCTTCTCCCGCGTGCGCCGCCTCAATCGCAGCATTCATCGACAGCAGGTCCGTCTGCTTGGAAATTCCGTTGATAAGGTCGACCGTCTCGAGCATAGCCTCCGTCATGTTCGATGTCGATCTCATGCTCTGGACACCATCGCGCATCTTCTCTTCCCCGGTGTCGCTGTGTCGGACAATCTCCTGTGTCTTCTCCAGACGTGCGTGGAGTTGCCCGGCGATACGCTGCAGTGAAGTCGTCATCTGTCTGACTGACGCGGCCGACTCTTCCATCGCGCTCGCCTGCTCGCTGACAAGCTCATCGACCTTTTCCGAGAAAGCTCGAAGTTCAGCGGCTTCCCGGTCTGTCTGCTCAACCTGTTCGTCGAGCGAGTCGGATTCGCTGCGCAACGCATCGCTGACGTCTTTCAGATCCTCGAACCCACGTTCCTGCTTATCGACGGTCGTCATGATGCCTTCAGCACCATCCGACGATGTTTTCACCGATTCCGCAGAGGCGCGTATCACACCCGACAGAGCATCAAACAGCGAGTTAAGCGATCCTCCTAACTGCCGCACTTCGTCGTAGGTCTGGACGGACAGCCGTTTCGTCAGATCTGCGTTCCCGCCGGTGTCAAGATCCTGGAACATACCGTAAAACTGATCTTTCATGTTCACGATAGGATCGACCGTCTGCCGTCGGACTGTTCGAAAGTTCACGATCATCATGGTCAGCGAAACAGCACCGAACACTACCACCATGCGCGACGCAACAGGAATTGAGACTTCCGACTGTGTCCGAACCGCCTCGAGTATCATGAAGCTCAGACTTCCGAAAAGCGACACGACAACCAGAGGCGCAAAAATGAATCCAAGCGCGAGCTTCTGTTTAAGCGAGAAAATCTCCTCGGGAATCTGTATTGTGGTCACCTGTCGTTCGAGAGCGCCAATCGTTTTCAGGAACAGTGGAATAGACGCAAGAAGTATCGTTGCAGGGCCAGCCAGTACCGCAGCCACATAGCGAAGCACACTGATCTCGAAGACCTCTGTGGACATGAAAGACAGGGACGGATACAAGGCGGTCAGGACGATCATGTGTGGTCCGATCAGACTGCCGGCGACGAGCACCCCGAGAAACGAGTACGCAAAGCGGGGTACCGCGCAGGCAGCGTCATCGTAGGAGGCACCGTCCTGCGCGTTCTGATATCGGTTTAGCGCCGAAAGCTGTCGGTGGAGAAATAGCGGAGGAAGTCCCATGTACAACAGAAAGAAAACGATGAAGGGTGCTGAACTGAACATGAAATCAACGGTGAGTCGCATGACCGGGAAAATGGTGAGATATTGCGACAAAGCGATGTACAGGACCGGCGGCCCGACAATCGTGGCGGTTAATAGCAGCCAGATCTTCGTTGGCGACCCCGTATTGGGGGTAGATTTCTCATTTTTTGTCATGGTATTGTCATTGTAATTACAAAAATATGACCGGTCAATGGAATATATATGAAACTAATACTACGGCTGCTGCTCTCGGAACTCTCTCAACCAGTGCACTACGTTGTCGCCGTGTGTGTGGGAATTATCTTCACGCTCCTGCGAAATCAAGGTTCTGACTCACCGCTAATACCTTTTGTCGTACCGTTTTTCGTCTCCATCGTCAGCCGCTACAGCGCACGGCTACAGTCACGAAAACCTCTGAAGTTTGAAGCTGAGCACAGGGGACTTGTACGTGAATTTCAGAACGAGATTCTCGGACAGTTCAGAAACGACGAGCTCATTGAAACGGCGGATGAGCAGCTCGCTGAGCTTGTGCTTCAGGGTGGTTACAGCGCCGTGTTGTTCGCGCAGCGTCACGACGATGGTACCGTGACCGGGTTCGTATACAAGCGCATCGACGGCGCGGCGGTACTCAGATCGGATATGGTCACCATCGAGCCTGAGACCCACGCACCCGTGTTCCAGTCGAGAGAACTCGGACGTGCAGTCTATGCGCAGGAACGCGATTTTTCGCGACCATCCGACTTCCAGAAGGCCTTTCCAGTAGCCCAGGATGTGAGATCATTCATAGCTGACCGCGTGTATAACCTTGTGACCTATCACGCGGGGCCGACATCCATTGTTGCGTTTAACAAGACCTCCAGCATACACGAGACCGATCTGATATTTATCGAGTCTGCCGTCGATGCCGCACACGGGATGTTTACGACTCTCGAAGCGGTACGAGACCTCGACACACGGTTCATGCAGGCAATACACGGTCTATGCGCAAGTGCCGAGTTCAGTGATGAAATCACCGGTGCTCATATCTGGCGGGTGAACCGCTACGCCGGCGAGCTTGCAGCGCGTCTGTCCGATGATCCCCGCTTTCGCCGAAACATCTCACAGGTTGCAGCTGCTCACGACATCGGGAAGGTCGCAATTCCCGATCTTATACAGCTCCCTCGCGGTTACTCCGTTGACGAGCGGATTCGCATGCAGATGCATACCGTATACGGCGCACAGATCCTCGATCAGATGATTCAGATTGGGAATCAGTCCGACCCGCGTCTGTGCCTCGCCCGGGAGATCGCTTTGAATCATCACCAGCGCTGGGACGGGAAGGGATACCCCGGTCTGAAACAGACCGACGGGACCCTGGTGGGGCTTACCTCGCGCGCACCCGAGGACTACACGAGTCTTCGCGCGCTTGAAGGATCCGAGATATCACTCGCTGCGCGCATAGTCAGCATCTGCGACTGTTACGACGCGCTGCGGTCGGAACGGCCCTACAAGGCCGGCTTTGACCATGAGACCGCCGTGCAGCTCGTACGTCACGACGACCGCAGCGACGCAGGCGGAGCCGACCGTTTCGGCCCGGACGTGTACGAGGCATTCATGGACAGCACCGGCGTGTTTCGCGATATCTTTAACGAAATGCGAGGCGGTACGGGGTGCACCCCCAGCTCCGGTTAAGAAGCACGCCCTCAGGCGTGCTTCACGTCCACAACCCAGTGATTCGGTTCGACCCGGTCAACCTGCAGGACTTCGTGCCCTTCGAGGTCGAGCGAGCGCGGCACGTTTGCCGCGCTCTCGCTGTTCCCGAGGTGTATGC
>RECN01000097.1 GCA_007694005.1 Spirochaetaceae bacterium | reverse complement strand
GACTCCTGCGGTAATGAGTGTAGCAGAAAATAACGATTTTCAGTAGCCGCTTTCGAGGTCCACCGGGTATGCAAGGCTGCCGTCGGTGCAGAACGAAATGATATTTTCAATGGCCTGACGCATTTGCGAGAGTTTCCCGGATCTGGTGTGCGATGCCGCGTGCGGAGACATAACGACGTTTGCTAACGTGTGGAAGGGCAGCTCGGACGGGAGCTGGATCTCGGTCAGACCTTTCGGATACTGCCACCAGGTATCCAGCGCCGCTCCGGCGATCGTACCCGACAGAAGCGCCTGATACAGGTCGTGTTCTGAAACGATCTCGCCGCGTGAAACGTTGACGAGGAAGGCGTCCTGCATGCGCGCAAGCTCGGCACCACCGATCATGCCCCGGGTTTCAGGGGACAGAGGTACGCACAGGAACACGACGCTGGCACCGTGCAGCCCTTCTGCGAGATCGGTTGTGATGCTCTCAAAACCTGCCGGGAGCGGCTCTGACTCGCTGACCGGTCTGCGGCGAACTCCCGTTATCCGGCACTCAAAGCCGGTAAGGAGGCGGGCCACGCGCGCTCCGATCGCACCGGTTCCAACGATCGTCACCGGCGCCCGGAGTATACTCGTCCAGTAGTCGAATATCTGTGCGGGGCCTTCGCGGCGATGCCACATGCCTTCGGTCAGGTCCTTATGAAACTCGACTACGCGACCGCTGACTGCGAGGGCGAGCGCGAGTGCCCGCTCGGCGACCACGTCCGCATTCCCGTGGCTGTTTCCTACCGCAATTCCGTTTGCGCGATAGTCGGCCAGAGGCAGCGCGTTGGCTCCGGCGTAAGGGAGCATGTGGGCCTTGAGTGCAGCGGCGCGTGTCCGTTCATCTGCTGAAAGCGGACCCGAGACGACTACATCAGCCTCATCAATATGACGAGAAAACTCTTCCCGGTTCTGTGCTACGATGACCGTATGCCCGTCTAGTGTGCGTCGAAGGCGTTCGATCTCTTCGGGAAACTCGAGAGCCAGATGGTAGTGCCACACGATGTTCATAAGACTTACAGACTAATGGGCTTCCTGTGTCTTGACCAGTGGAAGGAGAACCGGAAAGCTTGAAGGGCTATATATGAACAACACGACAGAAAACACAGCACTGGATACCGTCATCTGGGACTTCAACGGAACGCTTCTGGATGATCTGGAGTTGACGATACAGACTATCAACCAGGTCCTCGCCGAAAATGGCGTCCCCCCGGTCGACACACATCGGCATAAAAGCACCTTCCGTTTTCCGGTAATTGACTACTATCGCGACATAGGTCTCAGAACGAGCGATGAGGCATTCTCGACGGTGTCAGAACGATATCACGAACTGTATATGAGTCGTGTCTCGGAATGTTCGCTTTATGATGGTATACCCGAAGTGCTCGCGGCGCTTGAGCATCGCGGCACGCGACAGTTTGTCCTCTCCGCCCTGAATCAGACCATGCTTACCTCCTGCATTGCGTCCCTCGACCTCTCGGATCGATTCGAGGCCGTGTACGGCCTGTCTGACATCATGGGGCGCAGTAAAGTTGTCCGGGGATCGGAGCTCGTACGGGACTTCGGCATAGACCCTCGGCGGGTCCTGTACATCGGGGACACAAATCATGATGTCGAGGTAGCTTCAGAGCTGGGTTTTACGGCGGTTGCAGTGTCCTGGGGGCACCAGCATGCCAGGAACTTCGACTCCAGGGTCAAGGCTGTGGCGAATCACCCCTCGGAGATTCTGTCATGCCTGAGTTAAAAATACCGTTTGCGCGCAGCAGAAAGCCTCGCATTGGTCTCGCGCTTTCCGCCGGTGGTGCAAAGGGTGCAGCCTTTATTCCGTTTCTCAAAGCTCTCGAGGACATGGATATCCGACCGAGTATAATCGCCGGTGCCAGCGTAGGCGCCATGATCGGTGGCTTTTACGCTGCGGGCGTTTCTCCAGGTAAGGCGTTTTCGATCATACAGTCGCTCGGCCGGGCTCCCGGCTTTCAGGTATACGACCCGCACCTTCGCATGCGCAGTCTTCTGAAAGGCAACAAGGCCCACGAGTTCATCAAACTCCATCTTCCGGTAGAGACTTTCGAGGAGACGCGTATACCTCTGCGGGTGGTCGCCGTGGATTTCTGGCGCCGCGAACAGGTCGTGTTCAGTTCGGGTTCACTGTCGGACGCAATTCGGGCGAGCATCAGCATACCCGGCGTATTTGACCCCTTTATCATGGACGACCGTGTTCTTATCGACGGAGGTATCATGAATCCGGTCCCCTGGGATCTCATACAGGACGACTGTGACTTTGTGATCGCTCTGCATCTGTCCGAGGATGATGAGCCGAAGAACCCTACCGAGATTCCTCAGATGCTTCCGATGATGATAGGAACGGTCCGCACGATGCGCGACACCATCACGGCAATCAAACGCGAGTACAACCCGCCGCACTACTACCGTCGCATCGGGTTCTCGGACGTGGGGACCCTTGACTTCGGGAAGTGGCGCGAGATAATCGCCCAGGCCGAAACCGAAATCCCTGATTTCCAGGTCGAACTGGCACGAGCACTGGCCGAGCAGAATATCAGGGTATGAAAAAGCCCCGGCTTTCACCGGGGCTGCAGGCGCACCTATGTACGCCCGATCAGAATAATCGTTACTGCATCTCGGCCTGCCAGGCGTCGATCTGCCGCTGAGCTTCCCGGAGCAGATCGTTGATACCCGCTGAGGTCAGCTGACGACGGAACTCGGCGATCGCCGCGTCCATGTTTGACGCCTGCCCATCGTTTAGGGGGTCGAGGTACTCGCCGGTTATCGACTGTATCGCCGCGACCTCGGTTTGTACGCTGCTCGAATCAAAGCGGAACCCGAGAGCGGGAGATGATATTGCCGACTGGTTGAGCTCCAGCGTCTCCGGCCATGCGCCGACCTGGTCGGGGTCAATGTAGAACGCGTTGAACTGATTTCCGATTGCCCAGTCGATGTTCGGCCGGTAGCGGGAATCTTCTAGATTGCGAATAAGCTGTGCGTCTTCGTCTACCCATTCCCAGTGGCGGCCTTCAATGCCTTTGGCGATGAGGTTGTAAATCTCCTGATCGGTATGGACGTACTCCATGAATTGCAGTACCGCACGCAGGCGGCCGTAGTTATTCTCTATGGTCGAACTAATGCCGGTCATAGTTGCGGTAGGACCGCCGGTGTCAATGAATGCCGGAGCAATTGGGTGTTCGTACCAGCTGTACCCCATGCGAGCTGCCTGCTCGAGGTCCCCGCCTGGTTTCACGAGGCGTCCTACATCCACCGCATACTGCCCGGCGCTGTAGCCGGCTATCTGCTCCTGTGGATCAAGAAGGTCAGGTGTGGTAAGACCCCGTACCTGCCAGTCGCGGCGGATTCGCACGAGATCTTCAAACTCGTCGGTAAAGAAAAAGCTCTCTACCTGCAGATCATCATCGTCTATACGAACGACCATACCCGCCGGACCAATCGGATCCATGCGTGCATTCTCCGTTTTTACGAGATCCGCGGTTGCAAACGCGCGACGAAGATTCTGACCGTCGGCGACCTGTCCTGCAAGGCTTCCGTCGTCTATGGCATCCTGCACCGTCTGGAGTATCGGTGTCAGGTCGGCCCAGTTTTCAAGGGCATCAATATCGGCCTGGAGATTGAGCGCTTCCATAACGTCGCGTCGGATTGAGACGCCAAAGGGACGCACCCATATCTGCTGGTTTGGAATCGCGTAAATCACACCGTCTACACGTGCCGCGTCCCAACCGCCTTCAGGCATACTCGCCCAGAGGCCAGGGGTGAATTCCTGAAGCAGGTCAACGGTCTCGCCGCTGGTCGGATGCACATAGTGGCTCAAAGCTGTCAAGAACTCGTTTTCCACATTCTGCGGATACTGGTTGAACCAGGCTTCGGTCACAAGCGCGAGGTCGTACTGCTCGCCTGCCGTGTTGACCAGGCTCATGCGGTCTGCATAGTCAGGGCGGTTAATGAACTCGATCTGCACACCAACGTTGAATCCCCGCTCGGCAAGTACTTCGTTCAGCCGCTCGTTTACTGCATCCGAGTCTTCGGTGTCGGCGATACCTGCCCGCAGATACCAGGTGATCGGCACGTCAAATGGCTGTGAGAAATCAACCTCGTCCCGGACCGCAGGTTGCTCTGCACGTCCTCCGCCGAAGATGAATATCGGCTGCAGAAACAGCACGATCAGAACCGTCATAAGGCCTATACGACCTTTTGTACTCCGTATCATGGAATACCTCCTGTTTTTTTGGTCTCCATTCGGTATCTGTTGTGCAGACACCGACCATCGCTATTTCAAGGACCCGAGCGTTATCCCCTGAACCAGGTATTTCTGGAACATGAGGAAGATAGCCGCTGCGGGTCCGGTTGCCAGAACTGCCATCGCCATGCGCACCGCGTTTGTCGGCAGTGCCTGACCTCCGAGTTGGGGCTCAAGGGCCAGTGCTTCAGCATCCCTCATGAGCTGATGCAGCAGGTACTGAAGGGGATACAGTCGCCAGTTGTCGATGAAATACAGCGCCGTTGTCCAGTTGTTCCAGTAGCTCAGGAAGGTCATGAGTGCCATGGTAGCAATTGCCGGTTTCGCCAGATGAACGACGATCGTGAACAGAATTCGCCACTCGCCGGCTCCATCAGCTCGCGCTGCATCAAACATCTCGTTTGGAATCTGCATAAAAAAGGCACGCAGCAGAATGATCTGATAGAAGCTGATCATGGGTGGAAGAAACAGAATAGTGAGCGTGTTCCGTAGCCCCAGAAACTGGGTCACGAGTATATAGTAGGGAACAATTCCACCGTTAAAAAGCATGGGAATAAGGACGAAGAGGTTAAAGAACTTCCGATAGCGAAACTGAGTACGCGACATGGGATACGCAATCATGGACATGAACAGGAGCGCGAGGACTGTCCCGAAGAGTGATACGTACACGGTGACGCTGTACGCACTGTATAGTCGCTCGGGGCGCTGGAAAATGAGCTCGTAGGCCGTTGTATCGAACGCACGAGGCCAGATTGCGAATCCGTCGACAACCAGTGACTGTTCCGATGTCAGCGACGATGAAATAATGATCAGAAACGGCGCGAGGGCGGTAAGGGCTATGGCGGCGAGTATCAGATGCACGATTGTTCGTAGAGTCTTGCTGTGTATTCTCACTCCCGGTGAGTCCTGCAGGCTTGCCGAGCTCTTTGGTTTGCGCGGAGGTTTGCGGACCGTTGCTGGCGCGGCTGCTGCAGTTGATATTGGTCGTCTGGTTTTGGTGCTATTCTGATCAATCATGTTTCAGCCTCAAAAGATGGAAAGATCCTGGTCCGAGCGGCTTGTCCGCTTGATAAGCCAGTTTGCGGTCAGGATCAGAACGAACCCGACAACTGACTGGTAGAACTGGGCCGCGCTCGCCATGGGGATATTTCCAAGTCCTGCAATTGAGCGGTAAATGAAGGTGTCGAGCACATCGGTCGTGGGATAGAGTTGTGGTCTGTTTCTCGTCACCTGGTAGAACAGTCCGAAGTCCTGCGCGAATATGTTCCCCAGGCCGAGCAGAAAGTTCAGCGTCACGATAGGCAAAATCAGTGGGATTGTAACCGAAAAGAACTGCTTGAACTTATTCGCACCGTCGAGGGTCGCTGCCTCGTACAGCTGCGGATCGATGCCGAGCATTGCAGCCAGGTAGATCAGGCTGCTCCATCCGAGGGAGTTCCACATATGCGCCATGAGCAGGATAAAAGGCCAATACTGGGGAGACGAATACCAGGCGATAGGATCACGACCGATATTGCGAAGGAACACGTTCACGATGCCGCTTTCGGTTGCCAGCAGGGCGAAAACGAAGTAACTGACGATAACCCACGAAATAAAGTTCGGGAGTAGCAGGACCGTCTGATAGTACTTGGTCATGCGGCTTGAGTAGATCTGATAGATCATGTACGCGACAGCTAGAGCCACCACCATACTGACGACGAGGAACAGGAGACTCAACAGAACGGTGTTTCGTGTAGCCCTCAGTGCCGCCTCGGTTCTGAAGAGAAACTCAAAATTTCTCAGCCCCACGAAATCGCTGCCGAAGATACCTCGGCGCGGACGGTAGTCGATAAAAGCGATGCCAAGCCCGACGAGGGTGACATAGCGGAATACGACTATCCACAACACCGCCGGCAGGGTCATGAGGAGCCATGCGCCGTGCCGACGTCCCAGATCCGTTTGCAGGCCCATGCGTGTTTCGATGCGTTTCTTCAATGATATTATGCTCATGCTCATGCTCATCGTAATCGTAGGCTCCTTTTTCTCCGCCGTCAACGTTTTTGTACCATACGTTCTGTAAGGTTCTATTTGTTTCTTCAGACGTTCATGAGTGGACCGGACTTCGCTGTACTGCAGGAACACACACTCGGATTTCGGTATGACTGCCTGCAGGGGCGTAGGCTAGTACATTCCCCGATAGTTTCTGGCCATTTACGTAGATTTCCGTTGTCGTATTCCCCTCGACGTTGCAGATCATCTCATACGTCGCACCGCGCAGATTGCGCTCTATCCTCGAAGGAAGCATAGACGCTGCCATGCAGGGAGTGATTCGCAGGCCTGTGTAATCAGGGTACAGACCGAACAGGTAGTCGGAGACTATAATTGAAAGCCAGGCGGCTGTGCCCGTGGAATCGAGCATGCTGGAACGACCCGCCGCGGGGCCCGCGTCAGGGCCGTAGTAAAAGTTGGGCATGTACAGCGGAAGCTGGCGGGTTCGCTCGAATCGACATTGCGCTGACCCTGGTATGAGCTTTGATAGTGTATCCGCAGCCGCCTCCGCGCGCCCTGCCGTCAGGTCAGCGAGGACCTTGAACATCGCAGCATGGCAGTATACTGATCCGTTTTCGTTCGCACCCTGCGGTTTCACCGTAATTTTGCCGATTCGCTCCTCGTAGGCTGGAAAACTCGGAGCGAGGGTAACGGGGCCAAAATCAGTCTCAAGAAGTCTGTCGACGGTTTCCATGCAGGTACGCAGCCTGGTCTCCGTGCCTATGCCCGCGAGGACTGCCCAGGTCTGTGCATTCAGAAAAATGCTTCCATGCGCATCATCATCGTGCCCGAATGGAGCACCTTCGTCATCGAAACCCCGAATGTAGCGGGTGCCGGTCCAGCACTGAGAGTCTACGCGCGAGGCCATCGCATCTGCCTTGTGTCGAATCTCTTCGCTGCCGGGCACGTGCGCTGCGTCAAACAGGTCGGCGAGGCGCCGGGAAGCGTAGACGAAGGCTTCAGCCAGCCAGACGGATTCTCCCCGGCCACGCCGCCCTGGACCGTTCAGTGGATCGTTCCAGTCGCCGTCCCCGAGTAGAGGCAATCCGTGAGTCCCGGTCGTGTTCCACAGATATGCGAGGGCGCGGAGCAGATGATCGGCGAGCGTTGCGGTTTCTGGCCCGTCAGCGTAGGGGATTACTGCCTCAAGGAGGGCGAAATCCCCGGTCGTGCGAATGTAATGCTCGACTGCGACCGGAAGCCACGCTGCCGCATCGTGAAACGTGAGTTCGCCAAGCCCCCGAGGTACATTCCAGCTATTCACACTCATGCTATGAGGTAGATATCCGTCGGAGGTCTGAAACGAGCAGACCTGTTCGATCAATTCGCGTGACTGCTCCGGATTCTGAGCAGACAGACCCTGTGCGTCCTGGAGCACGTTCCGTATGCAGGGTGCCCGCTCTCCGCGGTAGGTCCTCGCCATGTAGTCGATCTGGCGGCCAAGTTGATTGGACAGAAACGCAGAGGGTCCTGCTTTCGGGAGGCTGACCTGGAACGGTCGGGCCGGAGCGCTGTTTTGGGGCAGGATCTGCTCCGGATGCGAGCCTGCGGCTGCCCGCGTGACAAGATCCTGAAAGGTCTTATGGGCCCCATCCTTGAGTTCGGAGCGGGATGCGGCCGCTATGCCCCAGCGTATGTGTGCCGAAAGCGGCATCTCTGCGGCAAGACATGCGTCCGATCCTTCGACCAGACTTCCGGTGCAACCGTTCCGGACCGCCTGTGGCAGATGATCCATATTTCCGGGACCCGAATATGCATCGACATCCGTATCGAACCCGGAGAATCCGACGGAGGATAACAGAAGCGCTACGTGACGGGTGGTCTGAATCCGTCTGATGTCTGAAAAGCGGGTGTAGTATTCGGTATTGTCGCAGTACACCCCACCGAGTGACGCGTCGAAGCCGGCCCGCACCCCAATGTGACCCGGGAAGCCCGGGAGCGGTGTGTGAAAGAACAGGCTCATATCCGGCAGGTCGTCCTGCGAGCCGGACCGCATAAGCGAAGCCGACCAGATCTCCATGGGAGCATCGTCCGTCAGTTCCACCGTCACTGTCAGGTTGTGTCCGTGTACCAGTGCAGTCCATACGAGCTGCCGATCTCGAAAGCTGCAGGTGAACCCGTCGTCGCGCATCTTCTTGCCAGGCTCTGAAAGAGTGCCTTGTGAGAGTGACCAGATTTCGCCGCTGCGGTTGTCCCGGACAAAGATTCCACGCGAACCCTCAGAGATAATCCGGGGAATCGGGTCGATAACTTCGCTGCTGCCGCGCAGGAGCGGATCCAGACGAAGACGATAGTCTGGGTTATACAGACGGTGCGCCCATCCGGTTCGCGGAACCGATCGGGTGTTAATTGAGAGTAGTCCATTCTGCTCTAAAAAATACAAATCAGACATATAAAACATCATACGGTGAGTTGTTCGAATCGTAAACAGGAAATTCCCCGATCAGGTAACAGTTGAAGCGCTAACTGTACAACTCCCCACAGGATGACCGTAGAACCATCCACAGGGGGAGTCTGCGCAAGCCCGGCTTTATCGTACTCTGCCCGATGAGCCGGTCGATAAGACGGCGGGCGGCCATTTCGCCAAGCAGGGTAATGTCCTGGTGCACGGTCGTCAGGGGAACATCGAGCAGGGCGGCGAAGTCCCTGTCATCGAATCCCACCACGCCGATGTCTTCCGGAATGCGAAGCCCCACCTGACGCGCAGCCTGGTATACGAGGTTTGCCCGGAGATCGTTGACCGCAAATACTCCGGCGGGTTTCTCGACTGTCTCTAGGAACGTGGTAAGCGTCTCAACACGAGTCTCAACGACCGCGCTGTCCACCGAGGAGTGTCCTTCGACGTGGTCAATCAGCTCGTACCGTGCATCGGGCGCCATACCTGCACGGGCAAGTCCGCGCAGGTAGCCCTGGTACCGTTCGGTGTGAGGAGGCACGTCCTGTTCAGGACCACCAACAAAAGCGATCCGTTTGTACCCGCATCGTGCAAGGTGCAGGACCGCATTAAAGGTCGCTGTCTCGTTCTCAAAACACACGGCATCTTCCTGTTCATGCTCACGGTGGCGCATCATGAGAACATAGGGATACTTGCGGTCTGTCATGGTCTGCCAGGTATCGTGTCGATTAAAGTCTGAGCAGGGGAAAACCATTACGCCTCGAATACCCTGGTCCATCATCTCATGTAGAATAGAGGCCTCTTCGTCCGCCCGGTTGTGTGAGTTAGAAACGATCAGCTGATATCCGTAGGTTCGCAGGACGCTTGTAATCGACTGTATCATGAGGTTCAGATAGCCGTCGGTAAAGGGCATGATCAGACCGACAAGACGCGTGACCTCTCGACGCGAGACAGCAGCTGGTATCACCCCGGGAAAGTCTGAAGGACCGTACTGGTCGCCTGGACTGTTCTCGCCGGCAACAAATGTTCCGCTGCCCTGAATCCGATAAATTGTTCCTTCGTGCTCGAGCATCTCGAGCGCCTGACGGATCGTATTGCGACTTACACTTAAAACACGGGCGAGCTCGTGCTCGGTTGGCAGTGCAGCGCCGGCGCCAAGACCCTGTTCCGCGATGAGCTGGAGAATGTAGCGTCGGACCCTCTCGGGTAACCGGATGGTCATGGGTTTCTTACCTCCGTACACGCAAGGTGTACACTCCTACCGCTGCAGGCACAAAAAGAACGTGACCGTCTTCGTGCAGTTCACAATCCTTGCCGTTAATCCTCGCGTCTGCAAGCGGAAAAGACGACTCGATGTGTACTTTCTTCACGAATTTCGGGACCGACGATACGAGAACCAGCGCTTCGGCGTGTTCATCCGACACATTCACGGATGAGAAATCGACGACATAGCGGCATCCATCAGCAGCCCTGAGCCAGGAGTAGAGGTAATCCTCAAACCTAAGTTCCACCGGCCCTGGTGCGCAGTCGCCGAGGCGTAGAAGCAGCTCATCGGGATGCTCTGCCGATAACGCGGAAGGGCGGGCTCGCCAGATGTTTCCAGCTCGGACGTACACGGATCGGTGAGGCGCACCGCGGACTCTGAGTACCGCGGGGGCGTGATCGAGATTGATCGTTTCGTCTGCGCAGGCAACCGTTTCTACAACGGGTCGAAGCTGAGAAAGTCCAGACTCAACCGAGATCGTCCAGGTCTCTGCTTCTCCGATCACCCGGTGCCGAATCAGCACCCCGTCGTGCTCGTGTCGAACCTGCACCTGGTCAACCGATCCGTCCCAGGCGATGGTAAGCGTGCACGGGGGGAGTCCGGACCCTGTTGCATCGTTCAGTTCTACGACCTGGCTCATTTCATCCGCTCTGATCACGTGCATCGTCCGGCCGCGAAGACCAATGAAACTCTCGACCGTTCTCGCTGACCCGCGCGGTATGGAGTCCCATTGCCTGCAAAGCTGTAGAGAAAACGCCGAACATTCTGCAAGCAGGGTCCATCGACGGTTCTCGGTACAGCGTGCCTCCGAACCGCCGAGAGACACGGATTCTGTTACCACCGAAAGCGGCCCGGCGGGTTCAGTCAGGTGTATTGTCTTTACAAGTTCTCTGAGATCTCCGAAACGCGTTACCCAGACCGGGTCTGCTGTAACTGTACACGCCCCATTGTGGTAGTAACGTCCGCGACCTGTAAGATCAGCACGGAGTACCGAGTAGTCGCGATCGGTAAAAAAAAGAATTTCAAGAAAACGGTTTCTGAGAACCGTGGAAGTCGCGGGATACGGATGCCGTCGTCTCAGGCGTAGCGTTTCTTCGGGACGTATACGCCTGGTTTCACGCTTCAGATCGATTTCGCCTCCCGAGCCAGTGTCCTCAAGGCGGCAGGCATAGCATGCGCGATACGGGTCCTGGGAGAGCGCGTACATATAGCGACGCGCCGGTTCCGGGGCCATGGTCGGTTCGTCCGCCTCCCAACAGACTGCGGCGGCGGGCATTTCGTCGGGATGGAGAAGATTCATCTCGCTGAACGATACGATCTGTGCGGCAATCCAGTCCGGAGAAACGGTGCGGTTTGAAACGCCTATGCTGCAGTCAGGCGAAATGCGCGGAAACCGCTTCCTCGGATGGTGCGTCTGCGCGCAACCCTGCATGTAGAAGCAGGGTGGTCCCATGATCTCGCGGTACCACGACATGGGGAAGGGCGCGTGTGGATAGGAGTGATCGAAGCCGGTGTGCTGCACCGAGAATGTGGCCCAGTGCGCGATGTAGGGATACACCTCATGACTGAAGGCAAGATCTCGAGCGTCGATCTGTTCTCCACTCTCGACTGAAACGAACAGTGCTGTTTGCGCACCGTAGTCGTGCAGCAGGGGAAGAATCCGTGACGGTTCGACTGGCAGCCAGCCTTCGAGGATTACACCGGTAAGCAGGCGATCGGCGTGCAGGGTCGTGAGTATTGCTCTCAGGAGCTGCTCGCGTTCCTGATGGTCGGTTCCTGCCCGAAGCGTGCTCAACCCATACAGGGTATAGAGAAAGAGGAAATTTGCCATGCCGCGGGAACGCGCGTGCTGCAGGAGTTCACGGGCTTCACTCGCTGTCCAGGTCGGGTCCGAACTGACCGGCCAGGCCGATGAAGAACCCTCCGCCTCTTCGGTCGTGAATGCCGGTTCAAAGCAGAGGCCGTCTTCGTTTACCGGCAGAAACTCAAATCCTGTAGCTCCCCATGCGGCGCTCTCATCTATGGCTCGGGTACGCAGTTCCCGGGGCGTACTCACCGCCCTGTCGGGGTGGTCGAAACTCGTCATGCTCATCCACCCCCAGATCGGGACAAGCGGCCTGTGCATCAGTGCGTCCGGTATTTTTTGCTCAACAGACGAGACCGGTACCGGTCTGACCGTCATGACCTCTACGGTGATCGAGTCGGCACAGAACCTCATGACCTCATCGTTCAGGCAGCTGCTATGGGCTCGGCAGGTGAGAACCACCGTTCCCTGCCGGTCGCGATACAGCGGGAAGACCCAGGTATGTAGTGTTAGTACCGATGCTTTGAAGGTGTCTGGAGGATTCCAGTTCCTGACCAGTTCGAGATGCTTCTGTCTGTCGTTGGCATGCCACTGCGGGCCGGGTGGTGCAATCCGTTGGGTGCCCTGAGGGTTGTTGCGCGCGGGGACGGCTCCGCTGCCAATCTCCAGGCCATCTGATTCAAGCGTGAAAAAACCGGGTAGTGTTGCTTCGCGTAGTGCGACCGCAACTTCGTACATACCCTGCGTCAGGTCTATTGTCACGCTACCCGGTGTGGCGAATCCCGGAAATGATCGGGTAGTATTCATTATGGCTCCAAGGATAGTCCACGCGCTGCCGTGGTGCAAGAAAGCGAGGTGTGCATTGGTGTGCCGCAACTCACGTGTGTTGTTTCTAGTGTCCGGTCTGATGTTCGTGGTCCTCGCCGCGACAAGCGTTTCGGCCCAGGTGCGGGGCGAGTTCTATCGGGCAGTCGTTGTAGAGGTGACAGATGTCGAGACGCAGGTGTCCGGCAGGTCGGTCGGGCAGGATGCGGTGGTGGAGATTACCGACGGGCCGTATTCCGGTCGGCGTGAGACGATAACGCGCCTGTTCGCCCCGGGGCGGGAACGGCTCGGTCAGCCGCTTACTGCCGGCATGCGGCTGATTGTACGGGTCGCAGGTCCTCCAGGACGAGAGACCTTTCACTTCCACGACCTCGTCAGGTCGCGAGGCATAGCGGTACTCGCTGCCCTTTTCGTGCTCGTTGTGCTCGCCGTCGGAGGCCGACAGGGAGTCCGCACCCTTTTGTCGCTTGCGTTGACCGCGGCCGTCGTCTTCCTTGTCATGATCCCGCTCTTTCTCGACGGCTTTTCGCCAGTCTTTATTGCGGGTATCAGCTCACTGAGTATCGCTGCGGTTGTGCTGTTCGTTATCGGTGGGGTGAACCGGAAGACGGTCGCCGCGCTTCTCGGAACGGCGACCGGCATACTCGTTGCAGGGTTGCTGGCATTTATCGTTGGCGATGCCGTGTATCTTTCCGGATTTGGCGAAATCACCTTCTCGGCGGGTATGGGCGGCGGTGAAGCACAGCTTCTCATGCTGGAAGGCGATGCCTCGCCGGATATTCGTGGTCTGTTGTTCGCCGGAATGATCATCGGTGCGATCGGAGCGGTGACCGACGTCGGGATGTCCATCGCATCGGCAACGCGGGAAATATACCGGGCCAACCCGCAGGCGAGTCTCGGAGTCCTGATTCGCTCGTCCATGGTCGTTGGCCGGGACATTATGGGAACCATGACGAATACACTGATTCTCGCCTACGTCGGGGGGTCGCTCACACTGCTTCTGGTATTCGCCCACTACGGCGTGGGCTGGTTTCGGGTCATCAACATGGACATAATCGCAACCGAAGCAGTCCGCGGACTCGCCGGCTCCATAGGTCTGATTGTCACGATTCCAGTTACCTCGTGCATTTCAGCGGTTCTCGAGACCTCGGGAGGATCGAAATAGATGCCTCCGTGGAGTTTTGTGTAAAGCGTTGTAAGCTGATAGGATAGAACGTGCATGAAAGATAACGCACGAATTGCAATAATCGGTGGCGATGCGGCCGGAATGAGCGCCGCTTCGAAGATTCGTCGTGAGAAGCCGGATGCGCAGGTCATTGTGTTCGAGAAGGGTGAGCACACCTCATACTCGGCATGCGGCATGCCGTACTACGTCTCCGGTGTGATTGAAACATCCCGGGAGCTTATTGCCCGCAGCCCCGACGAGTTTCGCGAGAAACACGGGATAGATGTGCGTATCCGACAGGAAGTGACCGCTATCGACCCGGAGAATCGCACCCTGTCGGTGCGGCGGCCGGGTCCCGACACTGACGCCGTATACCAGGAGTCCTACGAGAAACTCCTGATCGCGACCGGTGCGTCCCCGGTCCGGCCTCCGGTTGACGGCATAGACGCTCCGGGAATAATGGGGCTCTCATCGCTGCAAAGCGGGATAGATATGCGGGCAGCAGTTGAACGAGTACAGCCGAAACGCGCAGTTGTCGTCGGGGGAGGATATATCGGCCTCGAGATGGTCGAATCGCTTCTCGAACTCGGGTGCGACGTGACGCTCGTCGACCAGGCACCCCAGGTCATGGCGACACTCGACAAAGACATGGCATCCATCATTTCAGACTATCTGAGCTCTATTGGTGTACACGTGCTTCTGAACGAGCCGCTTCGTGCGTTCGGACGTCAAAGCGATGGCCACGTGGATGCCGTGCTTACCGAAAACCATACGCTCCCGGCAGATCTGGTCATTTTGGGTCTTGGCGTCAGGCCAAACTCGGCGCTTGCCGGGTCCGCAGGTCTTTCTCTTGGCGCGCGGGACGCTATACGGGTTAATCGACGAATGGAAACCTCCGTCCCCGGTATCTGGTCAGCCGGTGACTGTGCCGAGTCCTTTCATCGCGTGCTTGAGATGCCGGTACACATAGCGCTGGGTACGGTCGCCAACAAACACGGCATGGTGGCGGGCACGAACATGAGCGGTGGTGACCTGGAGTTCCCCGGAGTGCTGGGAACTGCGATCATGAAGGTCGGAGACCTCGAAGTGGCTCGCACGGGTGTTTCGGAGCGCGAAGCAACCGAAGCAGGGCTGCGGTGTCGAACGACACGCATAAAAAGCAGAACGCGTGCGGGCTATTATCCGGGTAGCGAGCGCATACACGTGAAACTGGTCGTGAGTGAACAGGAAGGCACGATCCTCGGAGGACAGATTGTGGGTGGACACGGCGCCGGGAAGCGGATCGACACCGTGGCCGCATCGATTACCGGAAATCTCAGCGCCCGGGATCTCGTGAACATGGACCTGTCCTACGCTCCGCCGTTTTCGCCGGTATGGGATCCGGTGCAGACCGCCGCCCGCACGCTCGTATGAAGATACTGCTCATCTCGGATATACACAGCAACATTCAGGCGCTGGCGGCGGTGCTCACTGCGGAGGCCGATGCGGATGCAGTCTACTGCGCGGGTGATCTTGTCGACTATGGACCGTTTCCCCGCGAGGTCATTGATCTCGTTCGGGAGCGGAACATACCCTGCGTGAGCGGTAATCACGACGAGCGGGTGGTTGCGTTCGCGAGGAGTCGTGAAGCGTGGGTCGACATGCGGCCGCAGGACAGGCACTGGGTGCATCAGAACGTGGAAGCACTTGATGCCGGAGACATCGCCTTTCTTGACGCGCTTCCGGAGTCTCTGGAGTTTATCGCTGACGGTCACTACTACCATATGCGACACCGGGGGGCGGAGGGCTATGAGCTCATACAGCTCCTGCCCGAGTTTGAAGCGCACTGGAGCGCCGGTCAGTCGCCGGATCGTACTCATGAACAGACTGCGCGGGTCATTATCGGTCACACCCACATTCAGGCGGTGCACTACCTGGCAGACGACAGGCTCTGGGTGAACCCCGGGAGCGTTTCCTACCGACCCACCCGACAGGATCTCGACGTCTCCCGCGATGCCGAATACATGACGGTTGTCGACGGCGAGATCCGTTTCCACCGTCTGTCATACGACCGGAGAAAGACCTACCTGTTTACCCGGAACCTTCCCCTGGTCGACAGCGAAAAGCGGGTCGGGCAGAGACTGTTCGGGGGGACTTAAGGCGCACTGTCCCTGACTAAAGAACGTGTTTAAACCGGAACGAATATCGTGTTCCGGGAGGTCCCTCGAGCTGCCACTCTGCTTCAAGCTGCTGGGCCAGTGCTTCTATGAGGATGTATCCGAAGCTCTTACCAGTTTCGTCCGCCGGTTCAGGCGAAAACCCGCATCCATCGTCGGAGTACTGTAAGAGTAGACTGTCTCCTTCCTGATGCAGCGCAATGCGTATCGTTCCTTCGTTCTGATTGCCAAACGCATGCTTCATTGAGTTTGTGAACAGCTCGTTAATCAACTGCCCTAGAGGCGACATGATTGTCGGGTCAATGCTCAGTTCGTGTATGTCCAGTTCGACCTTTATGCTTTTTGAGGTGTCAGGGAATACGGACCGTAAAAGCTCAATGAGCCGTGAAAAAAAGTCGGGGGCTGAGACCGCCGTATAGATGCGCTCGGTATAGATCCGGTCATACAGCGCGAGCATGGATTGTACCCGGGTACCTGCATTGCTGAGAACACGTTCCGCTGTCTGATCCCCGGCTATACGCGCTTGTAGACTCAGGAGGCTAATGATCTGACTCAGGTTATTCCTGACTCTGTGATGTACTTCGCTTAACAGAACATCCTTTTCGTGGAGCAGTTGATTCACTCGAGCCTGGAGCTCCTTACGCTTTGTTATGTCCTGTATGCTTGAGGAAATAAACATGTGGTCATCCTGCGGAGCTTTTGCTGAAGAAACCTCCCAGACGCGATTTTGCCCCATTCGGTTATACGCTTCTATTTCAAAGTTTTGCAGGTTTCCCTGTGAACAGTATGCATTTTCTGCACGCTCGTGCTCGCCGGGTGCCCATAAGCCGAACTCGCTGAATGAGTGACCTATGAGCTCCTCTGGAGTGTAGCCGGTGAGTTCGGTGCAGCGCGGATTCGCCTCATGGATAACTCCTGTGGCGGGCTCAGAAAGAAAAACCGCTGCGGGTGTGGAGCGAAACAGTAAATCGTACTTGTTGTATGCGATCCGTAGTTCCCGCTCGTCTTTTTCCTTCAGGAGGAGTAGCATGGCGGTGCTTCCTGCCAGCAGTTGCGCAAACACCGGTAGCAGGAACGAAGCCTGTAAAGCAGGGACTAAGGAAGGTTCATTGAACAATCCCTGAAACGCTGCCACGGAACGATATGCCAGAGAGGC
>RECN01000031.1 GCA_007694005.1 Spirochaetaceae bacterium | reverse complement strand
ATCACCTGTGCCTGTACCGAAACATCGAGCGAGCTCACCGCTTCATCGCATATCAGCAGTTTGGGATCCACCGAAAGCGCCCGTGCGATAGCGATACGCTGGCGCTGGCCGCCGCTGAACTCGTGCGGATAGCGGTCTATATGCTCGGCTTTGAGGCCAACCATCTCCAGGAGCTCCTGTATACGCGCTCTCCGGTCGCTTTTCGGCAGCACATTCTGAATCGCCATGGCTTCGTTGAGCAGCTGGTGTATGGTCTGTCGCGGATTGAACGACGAGTACGGATCCTGGAAGATAATCTGCATGTCTTTGCGTCGGCGTCGAAGATCCGCTTTCGAGAGCTCTGCGATGTTCTGGCCTTCGAAGAGTATGCGGCCTTCGGTCGGCTCAACCAGTCGCAGAATAGACCGCCCCGTCGTCGACTTACCGCAGCCGGACTCACCAACTATGCTGAGCGTCTCTCCTGCGTACACGTCGAATGAAATGTCGTCGACTGCCTTCACGTAATTCTGTATTCGCCCGAGCACGCCGCCGCGAATCGGGAAATACTGCTTCAGATTCCGGACCTGCAGGACTGGTGTTGCTTCAGCCATTGCTGCCTACCTTCTGCGTCTGTGCTGCCCAGCGGTCGGTATGCATCCAGCACCGTACTGAGTTTCCGTCGTCTACTGCTTCCAGTTCAGGAGCCTCGGCGCTGCACAGAGCGGTCGCGTGCGGACAGCGCGGTGCAAAGCGACACCCTTTCGGCACCGAGAGCGGATTCGGGACGGTACCGGGTATCACATTGAGTTCTTCCTGTTCACCGACCAGCAGCGGCAAGGAGTGAAGCAGCCCCCGCGTATACGGATGCTTTGGATCAGCGAAGAGCGTTTCTACATCTGCATATTCGACAATCTTACCGGCATACATCACACCGACCTTGTCGCAGGTTTCTGCCACCACTCCGAGATCATGGGTAATGAGAATTATCGTAAGCCCGAAATCCTGCTGCAGCCCCTTCATGAGGTCAAGAATCTGTGCCTGTATGGTGACATCAAGAGCCGTCGTCGGCTCATCTGCGATAAGGAGCGACGGATTGCACGCGAGTGCAATAGCAATCATGACGCGTTGCCGCATCCCACCGGATAACTCAAAAGGGTACTGCTTTATCCGCTTCTCCGGAGAGGGTATGCCTACAAGCTTTACCATCTCGGCTGCCTTCTCCATGGCCTGTTGTCTATCAAGGCCTTCGTGTATGCGCAGTGCCTCGGCGATCTGTTCCCCGATCGTAAAGACCGGGTTCAGAGACGTCATTGGCTCCTGGAAGATCATGGATATCTCTTTGCCGCGGAGCTTTCGCATCTGCTGCTCGGTTTTCTGCAGCAGGTTCTCACCCCTGAAGAAGATTTCGCCATCAACGATCTTCCCCGGACTGCTCAACAGTCGCATGATCGAAAGGGAGGTGATGCTTTTTCCGCAGCCGGACTCACCGACAATGCCGAGGGTCTCTCCCGGTTGGACCGAGAAACTGACACCATCGACAGCCTTTACTTCACCATCATCGGTAAAGAAAGAAGTCTTGAGGTTTCGTACATCCAGAAGCGGTTCGCGTGTCTTTGCCATGAGTTACTCTCAGTTCAGTTCGATTCGTTTGTTCAGAAACCGGTACGTGATATCTACAATCAGATTGACCGCCATGAAAGAAACGGAGGCAACGAGCACCGCACCCTGCACAATGGGAAAATCTCGTGCGTTGATCGCCGACACCATGAGCCGGCCCAGTCCGTTAATTGCGAAAACGGTTTCGGTAAGCACCGACCCACCGAGAAAAAACCCGAACTGCAGTCCGACGACGGTCACCACCGGTATCAACGCATTCCGAAGCGCGTGCTTGGCAATAACCACCGACTCTTTGACACCTTTTGCACGTGCCGTCCGGATATAATCCTGATTAATGACTTCAAGCATGCTGGATCGGGTCATGCGGGCAATGACCGCCGCTCCGGCAGTACCAAGGGTAATCACGGGAAGAACGGTCTGAGCCAGAGTTCCCCAGCCGGCGGCAGGCAGCCAGAACACCTGCACGCTGAACCAGAAGATCAGCATTATGCCCAGCCAGAAACTGGGCATGGATAAGCCGAACAGGGCGATGATCATGATCATGGTATCAAAGAGCGAGTGCCGCCAGACGGCCGAGATGATACCGGCGAAAACACCGATGAACACCGCGAGCACAATACTCATAGACGCAAGCTGCAGCGTAATCCAGTACCGTGACGCGAAGATCTCTTCGGTGACCGCTCGATTGTTTCGCACCGACTGACCAAGATCTCCCCTTACCGCGTTCCCGAGATAGCGAACATACTGCACCGGAAGCGGGTCGTTCAGCCCCAGTCGCTCCCGCATGCGCTCAAGCGCTGCCGGTGAAGCCTGCTCGCCTGCCATGATCATGGCAGGGTCTCCGGGGACAATGTGAAGCATGGAAAAAACCAGGAACACGACTCCAAGCAACACGGGGATCATCTGAAGCAGTCGTCGGATTATGTATACGCCTAATGACATGATGGATCTCCTGCCCTATTTCAGCCGCGGGTCAAGTGCGTCCCGGAGCCCGTCTCCGAGCAGATTAAAAGAAAGCACCGCAAGCATGATTGCAAGGCCCGGAAACAGCGAAACGTGTACTGCATTCCAGATAAAATCACGACCTGCCGAGAGCATTAGTCCCCACTCCGGTATGGGTGGCTGAGCACCAAGACCGAGAAACGACAACCCGCTTGCGATCAGTATGGCGGTGGCAATATAGAGAGTCGCCTGCACGATGATGGGCGACAGCACATTGGGCAGTACGTGCTGCACGATGATCTTGCTGTCGCGGGCACCGAGTGCACGAATTGCCTCTATGTACTCCAGATTACGCACAACGAGGGTGGAACCCCTGACAATACGCGCAAAAGTCGGAATCGAGAAAATGGATATCGCTATGACGACGTTCCGAAGCGACGGACCGAGCGCACTGACGATTGCAAGCGCCAGCAGGATACCCGGAAACGCAAGAAGCACATCCATGATGCGCATTATGATTGTATCAATCCATTTACCGTAATAACCGGCAAGAATGCCCAGCGAAACACCTACCACAGCGCCAACGAACACTGACTGAAACGCGACCGAAAGCGTAACACGTGTCCCATGAATGACGCGGCTGTAGATATCGCGCCCGAGATTATCGGTGCCGAACCAGTGTTCCCCCGACGGCGGCTGGAAACGATTTGCGGGATTCTGAAAACGGGTGGGATGGTGGGTGGCGAAGAGATCAGGAAAAAGAGCAATGACCAGCAGGAGGATGATGAATACTCCCCCGACCATTGCGGTCTTGTTCTGCAGAAGCTTGCGAAACAGAACCTTCCAACGACCTGCAGGAAGGAAGCTTTTCTCTATCGTAACACCGTCTTCCGCGATTATCTGACTCACGAGCTACCCCATATCTGCAAAATATGCGTCGCCGGGCCCCGCTTATGCGGGGCCGCAGCGACACGAAAGCATACACTGATTAACGGTTCACTACCACGTTGCGGATAATCATGTTGTTGTCGGGGTGGTGATCATAGTTTTCAACACCACGGCCAACGGCAATCATCCACTTCGGATGGTACAGGTTCAGCATCGGAGCTTCCTGAACCAGGATTTCCTGCACCTCATGGTAGAGCGCGATGCGGGCATCCGGATCAGTTTCGCGACGTCCGAGATCAAGCAGCTCGTCTACACGGTCAACTGCAAAGAAGGCCCGGTTACCGGCAGCTCCCTGGTTGGCGCTGTGAAGCAGGGCGTACATACCGTAGTCGGCGTCACCGGTGACCGTTACCCAACCGAGGATGAACATATCGTGAAGACCTTCGGCGGTTTGAGAGAGATACGCACCCCACTCGAGGACCTCGATACTCACGTCGATTCCAACCTCTGCAAGGTTGTTCTGAACGATCTCGGCGATCGCGACGCGGGTCGGGTTATCATTGGTCCAGAGCGTCGTGGAGAAACCATCTTCGAGTCCGGCCTCGGCAAGCAGCGCGCGGGCAGCATCAGGATCGTAGCTCAGACCTTCGAGCGTCGGATGGAAGCCGACAACTGCTTCGCTGATAGGACCGATCGCAGGCGTCCCTGCACCTTCGACGATTCCGTCGATCATGGACTGTACGTTGATTGCCTGGGAAACCGCACGTCGGACGCGGGCGTCGTCAAAGGGTGCCCGCTGGGTGTTGAAGCCGATGTAATTCAGGCTCAAGGTGTCGAAGAGGCGAAGGTCCATCCCCTGTGAGGCCTCAACACGACCCATGCTCGCCGGCTGAAGGATCTCAGCGATGTGTGCGTCACCACGCTCAACGAGTGCGAGGCGGGTGCTCTCTTCGGGAATGACACGGTAGGTGACGGTTGCCGAAGTCGGAGCCGATCCCCAGTAGTTCGGGTTACGCTCGATTACGACCTCGTTACCGGGATCCCAGGTTCGGAGCATGAATGGTCCGGTACCGATGGGCTCAACCTCATCAAACCCTGCTGCCTCAATCGCTGCGGGGCTGATAATGCCGGATGCATCGTGAGCGAGGTGCGCGAGAAGCGGGGCAAAGGGGAACGCAGTGGTGATCTGCACCGTGTAATCATCGATTACGTCCACGTCTGAGATCATCTCAACGAGGAACAGACGCTGCGAACCGAAATCACGATCGGTTACACGATTAAGGGTGGCTGCAACGGCTTCGGCCGTGAACGGCGTACCGTCATGGAAGGTAACGCCCTGTCGAAGGGTGAACTCCCAGGTTGCGTCGCCAACGGGCTCCCAGGATGTGGCCAGACTCGGCTGGAGATTCATGTCGGAATCGAATGTGACAAGACCATCAAAGATCTGCGATCGGACGTTGCTCGACGGAGAGTCGTTTGAACCGTGGGGATCAAGACTTACGATGTCCGAGTTAATGAGAACGATGAGATTCTGCTCGCCGGTAGCGGGCGTTTCTGCTCGCCCTGCAGCAAACGCCGTCATGCCGGTAAAAAGAACCACTGCTACGAGAGCCAGGGTCGCCAGCCGCCTCGTACGTGAATGGGAAGTACGCATACTTACATTTCCTCCTGAAGTGTAATTTGGGGTACTATAGCGTTCATTCGAGAGAATGTGCAAGGCGGAATTAATTACAATCCTGTAAATCGCAACGATTGCGTTGGTGATAGAAGCTTTTCTTACATTTACGTAGGTTCGTGAGGGGGCACCATGAGCACGAGACCGAACATTCTTTTTATCATGACAGATGATCACGCAAGCCAGGCAATGGGGTGCTACGGCAGCAGAATCAATACGACGCCGAACCTCGATCGCATTGCGAACGAGGGGATCCGTTTTGACCACTGCTATGTTACAAACTCCATCTGCACCCCGAGTCGCGCGGCCATCCTCACCGGCACACACAATCATGTGAACCGCGTTACGACTCTGGCAACGCATCTCGACAATCGAATGCCAAATGTAGCAAAGCATTTGCGATCCGGCGGCTACCAGACCGCAATCGTCGGAAAGTGGCATCTTGGACAGGGACCGCGACACTGGCCTGCCGGCTTCGACTTCTGGAGCGTACTCCCCGGACAGGGCATATATCACGATCCAGTCTTCTATGAAATGGGAGAAAAAAGGGTCGAGCCGGGATACGTGACCGATGTGACGACCGAGAAGTGCCTCAACTGGCTCGACCGCCGCGATCCACAGAAACCGTTCTTTCTCATGTGCCACCACAAGGCACCGCACAGACCGTGGGACCCGAAGCCGGAACATCGCTCGCTGTACACCGATCCCATCCCGACCCCGGACACCTACGATGACACCTACGAGAATCGTGCCCGCGCTGCTGCGGAGGCACGCATGCGCATTGCCAGTGACATGACCTACGACGACCTCGATCTGGTGCAGCTACCCGAGTCACCAGGACACGTGCAGGGCATGGGTTCGCATAAGATCATTCCGCACCCCGCCGACCACGAGCTCGCAACGTTTTTTCTACGCTGCCGGAACACCGGAGAGCTATTTACCTTTGCGAGTCAGGCCGAGCTCAAGCGTTTCAAGTATCAGCGATACATGCAGAAGTATCTGCAGTGTGTCCACTCGGTCGACGAGAATGTCGGAAGACTGCTCGATTATCTTGACAAGCGAGGGCTTCGCGAGACCACCATGGTGGTCTACACCTCTGATCAGGGCTTCTACCTCGGCGAACACGGATGGTTTGACAAGCGCTTCATCTACGAAGAGAGCTTCAGGATGCCCTTCATTGTCCGCTATCCAGGGCTCATACAGCCGGAGACCACCTGCGACGCGATGGTAAGCAACGTCGACTTCGCCCAGACCTTTCTCGACATTGCAGGCCTTCCGCAACCAAACTACATGCAGGGTCGCTCGATCAGACCGCTGCTCGAAGGAGCCGTACCGGATGACTGGACCGACCTGGCCTACCACCGCTACTGGATGAATCAGGACAACGTGCACAACGCGTATGCGCATTACGGCATCCGGACTCACGAGTACAAGCTGATTTACTGGTACAACGAGGATTGTGGCGAAGACGGTGCAAACCCCGGGACCGACCGGCCGGAATGGGAGCTGTTCGATTTACGCGTCGATCCACACGAACTCAGGAACGTGTACCACGACGCGGACTACGTAGACGTCGTACAGACCATGACCGCAAAGCTTGAAGCGGAAATGCTTCGAATCGGGGATACGCCCATGCATGAGCCAGGAAGTCCTGTCTGACTGTGATATAATTGCGTGCATGAGCAACAATCACCGAAGATCGATACTTCAAGGCGCCGCTCTCGTGGCTCTGGCTTTCGCCACAGCGGCGTGCTCCATTTCTGATCAGACCACAGTAGAGATCGACCCGTTTACCGTCAAACAGGGAACCTACTACGTTGAACAGACCGTCGAGCTTCCCGACGACGTTCAGAACCAGGCCGTGACCTTCGACGCTGCACGGGTCAATTATTTCGTAGAAAGCAGCGGCGATATCTCGTTCGGTGGTGGGACAGTCACGATCAGTTTTTACGTCTCCGACCGCGAGGAAGCCGATAATGAAGGCCACTCCGGACCTCAGGGTGACGAAGAGCAGGTTTTTACCGTGGAGCTTGAAAGCAGCGAGGACCTTGGTTCAGGCTCAACAAGCAGCTTTGCGCTGGTTGATATCCTCAACAGCGGCCAGGAGTCATTTGTCGTCGCGCTTGAGTCAGAAAGCAGCAACCTGTTTTCCTTCGACGGCGAACTCATCCTCGACCTCGAGTTCGTGCTCGACTACACCGTTTCGTTTCCATAGTGTCGTGAACCCGACGCCCGCGCCTAGTTCGAGATGAACCTGAAGGCGTCGACCGCCGCATCAAACCTGGCGTTACTGTCGGCCTGAATCATGAAAATCCAGTTCTGATTCTGCCAGGCGTACAGGCGCCCGGTGTTACCGCTTCCGCGTGCAGACCACACGCCATTGACCTGTCCCGAACTTCTCGTTGAATACTGTTCAAGCATTGGTCGGATTTCGGTGCGGAAGTACTCCGACAGAACGTCGTCGTTTGCCGTCTGCACAATTCTGAACACGACGTTTTGATTCTCCCCGCTTTGCGGTGGCGCGAAGTCAGTATTCAGTCACGGATTCCCACACGTCCAGAAACAGTGCAGGCATAAACCTCATTCCCACAGCCTGCCACTCCAGAGGCTCAGCGAGCTACTCTGCACACCCCACGCGATAATTACTCCCATGAGCACCATAATCCCGACCAGGTATACGAAGTCGCGCTTTCGCACACCTACCGTGCGATACCAGCTCTCGCGTTCCCCGGAAAATGCCCGCGCCTCCATGGCTGCAGCGACCCGTGTTGCCCGCCTCAGGGCGCCTGCGAGCAGCGGTATGGTGTAGCGATAGATCCGCTGCACCCTGCCGCGAAGGCCTCCGTGTTCCCCCATTCCGCGCAGGCGGTGTGCGGCGCGTATCTGTTCGAGTTCCTGCTGCAGCATGGGCAGATAGCGATACGCCGCGAGTGCGCTGTAGGCAATACGCGGCTTGACCCGGAGCTGATGCATAAGGCTGAGCACAAACAAGGTCGGGTCTGTGCTCGCGACGAATACCAGCGACCAGACGCCAAATGACAGGGCGCGCAGAAAGAAGCTGATTCCGTTCAGCAGGCCCTCGGCCGACACCAGCACAGGCCCCCAGGAGGCGAGAACGGTCCCCTGCGCCCGGGGGAGCAGCGCGTTCATCCACAGGAAGCCGAAGCCGAACAGCATAAAGGGGACCATCGCCCGGGTTATCGTTCGAAGCGGAACGCGCCCGAGCAACACCAGGACAGCGAGTCCGAGCAGCGTGACCGCAGTAAGCGTCTGCAGATCGAAAACGACCGACACGAACAGCATGACTGCGACCGAACAGAGGATTTTAACTGTCGGGTTCACGGTCGACAGCGGCGTAATCCGTTCATAGTTCTCAAAAATGCGTGCGTTCATGGCAGCCTCCGGAAGTACGCTGCGCAGGCGGGCGCTTCGATGCCGATTGATTCGAGCAGTGGTGCATCGGCAAAAAATACCCGCGGTTCGGCATCCGCGACGATGCGGCCGTCGGCGAGACCGCAAACCCTGTCGGCACTCCGCCATACGAGATCCATGTCGTGGGTAACGATCAGGATGCTCGTATCGCGCGCGGCGAGCGCGTGAATCATCTCCATGAGTTCGTGCAACGCAGAAGGGTCCTGGCCGAAGGTCGGCTCATCGAGCACGAGCAGGCGCTTCGGCCGTATGAGCATGGTCGCCACCGAGAGTCGACGTTTCTGTCCGTGGCTGAGCTGAAAGGGATTTCGCTGAAGGTAGGGCTCGAGGCGCAGCGTGCGCGCCACCTGTATGGCGGCCTCATTCTGCTCCTCTTCGGTACCGGGAAGGCGGAAACGCAGCTCATCGATTACGCGGTCGGTCACGAACTGATGTTCCGGGTTCTGAAACACGTAACCTATCGTGTCGCGTATCTCGCGCGCGGGAAGGGAACTCACCGGTCTTCCATCAAAAAGTACCGTACCCGAATCGGGTTTGAGCGTCCCGACCGCAAGGGCAGCGAGCGTGCTTTTTCCGCTCCCGTTCGACCCGACGAGGGCACATATCTCGCCTGAGCGCAACTCAAGCGAAACGCTCGAAAGCACCGGCATCCCGTTTCGATACGAGAAACAGAGATCTCTGCACTCAAGGAGTGCGCGTCTGTCCGGTAGCGGCGGCGGCCGGTCTGCCGGAGCTGAACCCGAGCGTGCAGCACGCGGCGCGCACCAGCTCGCAAGCTGACCCGACTCCTGTGCGCGTCGAGCCGAGACCCGGCTTGGCAGCCACACATTGAGCGCCGCCAGTTGGTCCGCGTTCGTCTCGAACACGTGCTGCGGCGATCCGTCGAGCGCTATCCGTCCATCCGAATCGAGTACGATCACCCGATCAACGAGCGCGATAATCGCGTCAAGCCTGTGTTCGACAATGACGACCGATAGATCCTTTCGCTCGGCACAGATGCGAGCGACAAGATCGACGAAATCCCTGACACCGCGCGGATCGAGATTTGACGTCGGTTCGTCGAAAACCAGAACCTGTGGTCTCATAGCGAGGATGGCCGCAATGACCAGCCGCTGCTTCAGGCCACCCGAAAGCCGATCAACCCGTTCCCGTCGGAACGCTTCGAGGCCTGCTGAGTGCAGAGACTCAGCGATTCGACGATCCATCTCTTCGGCAGGCAGGCCGATGTTTTCAAGGCCGAATGCGAGCTCATCTTCCACACGAAGCATGGTCAGCTGGCTGTCCGGATCCTGAAAAACCACCCCGGCAGTACGCGAAAGCGCTGCCGGGGTGGAATCGAGGATACTATTGCCACAAAGAAATAAATCCCCGTCGGTCTCGGCGTAGGTGCTGTGCGGCACAAGCCCGATGATCGACGATACGAGCGTGCTTTTACCACTCCCGCTCGCGCCGAGAAGCAGCACGCGACTGCCCGGCTGCACCGAGAAGCTGAGATCGTGGGGCACCCGGCTCCCGCCGGGATAGTTTACGCTCCACCCCTCAGCCGCGATGTGAGGGGCAGACACGAGGGCGTCAGTTTTCACCGATATGCTGGTAATCGACCGCAAGCCCGCTTGTAACGCCCGTGCGGTGCACAGCTCCGGCGAGCAGCCGACCGAGGAGACCTCCGAGCACGACACCGCTCGTGACACGAATCGCGAACATCGACACCACGAGGCCGACCGACAGTTCCCAGTAGCTGAAACGGAACCATGTATACACAAAACTGAAGACTGCAGTGCACGCTCCGGACGCTGCCATGACCGGCCAGGAGTAGCGCTTCCAGCGTGTCAGCGCGAACGGGACCTCACTGCCAGCGCCCTGGACCAGACCGGTCAGCAGGAGGATCGCCCCCGACGGATTACCCGCGATGATCTGTACGATGACCGTGAGCATGGCGGTGCTGAAGGCAACGAAGGGTTTGCGGATGAGCCACGCTGCAAACATCGAGCCGCTGAACCAGAAACCCATCAGTATATCCATGGCAAGCGGGCCCATGACCGACTGCAGGACAAGCCAGAGCTGAACCCAGCCCAGATACAGAAATGCGAAGACAACACCAATTATGGCGATGGTGACCGTCTCGCGCATGGTCCACTCCCGACGCAATGCCGGCGGTACGGGTCGAGCTCTCTTCGGAGTTGTTTCGGATGCGGTGTTGTGCACGGTGTTATCAGACATGGTTCTTCTCCTGATCGTGTGTGGTGGTTTCGTGTGTGGCGTGCGAGGACGCCTTTTTCGCCGAGGGGCTTCCTTTGGACGCGGTGAGATGTATCACGACGTGCCCGGTTTCGCGGGCGGCAGTTGAAAACGTTTTCTCGACCGCAGCGAATACATCACGTATGTCTCCATGCAGCCGGGTGCAGAAGTGTTTGCTGCGATCGAAGACCCCGGCCTGCTTCACCGAATCTATTCCGGCGGCGATGCTGTTCATGTAGTTTTCGATGCCGAGGGGGTAGATGGAAAACTGCGCATCGATCGCTATGCCTGCACGTTGCCTTTCTGCGCTTCCAGGAGCGCGCGCAACAGGCTCGGCCGTTGCGGACTCAGGCCCCTGTGGCGTGCAGAGGGGATCATCGGGCTCCCCCGGACAGCCGCGCGAAAACAGCGCCGAGAGGACAACGTGCCCACCGGCGCGGCAGGCAGCCCCGTAAGCCCGTTCGACTGCTGCAAACACGTTCGACGGAGTTCCCACGACGAGTGTTGATATATCGTCGGTTTCGATTCGAAGTTCGGGGGATGTTCCCATTGCCTCGACGGCCGGAAGGATCACCTCAACGAAGTTGTCACTCATTGGATACAATGAGAATTGACACCCAGAAAACATTGTTCGCCTCCTTACACCGAAGTCGAATATGCCGCGCGAGGAGAGAAGGACAGGACACAAAAAAAGACGTCTTCCGCGTGGGATGACGCCTTTTTCTCCGGCCCGAAAGCCGGTGACTATCTCCCTCCGCCGGCATTATCCGGTTCAGGTTCTTAGGGTCGAGAGTGCGTATCACTCTCCTCTCAGCCTGCGTTAGCCGCGCAAGCTCCCCTTTCATATGTTGGCGCGACGATAGCATCGGGGGTCGAACAGGGTCAAGCGGGCTGCGCGGGACCCGCGCAGCGCGAGATTAACGCCACGAAACGTCCAGCGCCATATCCCCGGATCTGATCCAGTTTTTCCTGCGCATATACTCACTCACTGCGAGGCTTATTGCCGCCGGAAGTACGAAGTGCAGAAGCACGATTCCCAGTATACCGGCAGCGCCCATGGTCTCAAGCGTCGCAAACTGCCCGACAAGCCCGCTTGTGCCCATACCCGCACCGACCCGGTTACTCTCCATGCCGAAGACGACGGTTCCGACCGGACCGAGCAACGCCGACGCGACTATGGGTGGCACCCAGATTCTCGGGTTTCTCACGATGTTCGGGATCTGTATCATCGATGTGCCAAGCCCCTGGGAGACGAGCCCGCCGTAGCGATTCTCCCGAAAACTCGCGGTCGCAAAGCCGACCATCTGACACGCGCACCCTATGGTCGCAGCTCCGGCAGCAAGACCGCTGAGCCCGAGCGAAATAGCGACGGCAGCGCTTGAAATCGGGAGCGTGAGGATCATACCCATAGAAACGGCAACGAGCGCACCCATGGGCAGGGGGTACAATCCGGTCAACAGATTGATGAACTCACCGATTGCGGTCATGAGCGCGGCGACCGCAGGCGCAAGAAAAGTTCCGGTGAGTCCGCCGACGAGAATAGCCGTAGCCGGCACGAGAATTATATCCATCTTTGTCCGGCCCTGGACGAGTTTGGCAAGCTCGGCACCCGCGAGGGCAGCAAGAAGCGCACCGACCGGTTCTCCGATCGCGAGCATAAGACCAGCTTCGGCCTGGACCACCGTACCGGCCCCGAGTGCGCCGGTCACAACCGCGGCGAACATACCAAGCGGCGAAGCACCAACGCTGTACGCAACACCCACGCCAATAGCCGGTCCCATGAGATGTTGCCCCGCCCGGCCAAAGCGCTCGATGAGTTCGATACCCGAGTACACACCAATCTGTTGCAGAATAAGACCGATAATCAGCGAGGCAAATAGCCCGAGGGCCATACCGTTGAGTACCTTTATGATGTACTCTCGAATCTGTCGACCGGTACTGTCTTTCATGTCGACTAAAATAGTGTAGTTTGACATCGTTGGAAAGGTCAGCCGGACATGAAATCAGACTTTCAGAAAGATCTTCAATATTACAAGTTCTGCGCCTACGGGTTTCTTAAAAACCTCAGGTTTTACGAGCCCTTTCTCATGCTCTTTTTCCTGGAGAAAGGTCTCACCTTTCTCCAGATCGGGGGCCTCTACGCCGCACGGGAAATCTTCATTAACATAAGCGAGATACCATCAGGGCTTGTGGCCGACACGCTCGGACGTCGATTAACGATGGCTATCTCGTTTGTAGCCTACATTCTCGCCTTCATCGTGTTTGTGCTGACCGATGAGTACTGGGTTCTGTTCGGCGCAATGGCGGTCTATGCACTCGGCGACGCGTTTCGAACCGGCACGCACAAGGCGATGATCTTCGATTATCTGCGCTCCCACAACTGGGAGCATCTGAAGGCGCACTACTACGGGCACACGCGAGCGTGGTCACAGCGCGGAGCAGCCCTGTCCGCGATAATTGCCGCGGCACTGGTCGTACTGCAGGGATCGTATACACCGATATTTCTGTTCACGATTATTCCGTACTCGCTCGACCTCGCGCTCGTCATGAGCTATCCGAAAGCTCTCGATGGTCCGCGGAACACCAGCGACCGGACGGTTGCCGATGAGTTCAGGCACGTTCTTCGGTCGTTCATCGCCAGCATGAGAAAACCGGCGGCACTCAGGGCAATCGCGAATCAGGCTCTCTATACCGGTTACTACAAGGCGACCAAAGACTACCTGCAGCCGCTTCTCAAGAGCGTAGCTCTCGGGATACCGATCCTGCTCGGACTCGCCGATCAGCAACGCACAGCCATTCTGATCGGCATCGTCTATTCACTCCTGTATCTGCTCACTGCAGCGGCGTCCGGGCGATCGGGTGCTTTTGCCGATCGATTCAGGAACCTCGCCACACCCCTGAACCTGACGCTGTTCGCAGGCCTGTCCATTGGCCTGCTCAGCGGGGCCGCACACTGGCTCGCACTCTCTGGCGTATCGGTTGCGCTCTACATCGGGATTTACATCCTTGAAAACCTGCGTAAACCGATGGGCATCGCATACGTCAGCGAACGCATGGATCAGGACTCGCTTGCCTCTGCCCTTTCGATGGAGTCCCAGGCGGAGACGCTCTTCGCCGCGGCTATCGCACTGCTGCTCGGAGCCCTGAGCACCTTCTTCGGTCTCGGAATCGGGCTCATGCTGGTATCGGTCGTGTGCGCTGGAATAGGGTTCGTGATCCGGCTTCCGATCGATCCGGCGGATGACCGGGATCTGAGCTTGACCTCGTAGGGGCATCTATCTACCTTTCGGGGCATGTCAGATCGTGATCGCAAGCGCATCCTCAAAGAACTCCCCGGCCCCTCATACTGGCGTGCTGCGTGCCAGGAACTCGCTGAGCGTGATCCGGTACTCGCAGGCCTCGTGGAAACACACGGAGGCGACGTTCTGCGCGGAAGCGGCGACGCCTTCCGCACCATGGTCAACGCGGTCGTCGGCCAGCAGATATCAGTGGCGGCTGCTGAGGGAATCTGGAAGCGCCTGACCGCGGCGTTTCCGGAAATGTCTCCGCGTGCGTTCACAGCCGCAAGCCTCGAAGAGCTCCGTGCGACGGGCCTGTCGTGGAGAAAGTCAGAGTACATACAGGGAATCGCCGAAGCGTTCACATCAGGTGACCTCGACGACACGGTGTGGTCCGAATGGAGTGACACCGAGATACACAGTCAGTTGACCCGTCTGCGGGGGATAGGCCCGTGGACCGCCGATATGGTCCTTATTTTTCACCTGCAGCGCCCCGACATCCTGCCGCTCGGCGACATTGGACTGGTAAACGCCGCGGCGAACCTCTACGCGTGGGAGACCGATGGCGCTGAAACGAACGCGGCTAAGCTCGCAGCCCGCCGGGAGCAGCTTGCGGTACACGCCGAGACGTGGCGCCCATGGCGAACCGTGGCGACCTGGTTTATCTGGCGAGACCTCGACGCCGAACCGGTTATATACTGACGGTCATGCCTCGACCGGTCGATTCCCGCCACCTGGCCTTCTGGCACAATGTGTTTCAACAGGTGCCGCCTCAGGAGTTTCTCCCTGATGACCGCACCGATCATTCCGCCTGGGATCTGTGCGAGCTTGACGCGGTGGAGCTTACGTCGTCGACACCGGGAGAGTTACGTGCAATCGTAAAAGACGGCGCGCGCGCGTACCGCACCGCGTTCAGTTTCTTTGGCAATAAGCTGAACCCATCCTGCACCTGTGCTTCGTCCGGAAAAGCGTGCAGTCATATCGGGGCGGTCGCGTATACCGTCCTCGAAACCTTCGCGAACGGAGCCTACGAGTCGGGAATAGACCCGGACGACCCGCGAGTCGTCCCGGGGACGGAGCTCTCACGCGAGACGGCGCGCCGGGCAGCTGAGCCGCGGAGCGGCCTCGGCGATCGCACCGGCACCGCGTCCACGCGAAGCGGCGACTATGACCCGCTCCCTGACCCGGGAATCATCGTCGAGGCAGATGGCTCGCTCAGCAGCCGCTCGGGGCGGGTGTCCGGGAGCGAGCGGCAGAAAGTCTACCGGCCGGTCCTTGAGATAGTCCCTGCCCCCGACGAGCCCTACACGCGTACCCGGGAGGAGCCGAGGCTGTACCTGCGCGCGGCGCTCGTATACCTCAAGAAAGACGGTAGCGACGGCACGCTACAGGCCTACTCGACCGGAAAGCCGCGGCTGCGCGCACCGGGACTGTCGGAGCACCTGTATCGATTCATCGTCTCACAGGAACGCAGAATGACCCCGGCGGTCGCCTCACTCGCCTCCGAACTCGAACGCATGCAGGACGGCACCTCGCTTGACGTGTATTTCGCGCACAAACCCGGAACCGATCCGGTACCCGCGCGACCAGTGCCTATGGAGCGGATGATCCTCGGCTGGGTTCCGGTCGGACACGACGGGGCGGGCCCACTGCTCGAGGCCCGCCTGCGGGTGGAAACAGGGACGACCGACGATCCCGACGATCCGCGCTATACCACCATAACGACCGAACAAGGAAAGGCAGCGGATGCGGACAACCGCCTGCTACTCATACCGGTGCCCGAAGACGGCCTTTTGCTGTACCGCTTCGATACACCGCCAATCATCTTTTCGCTCACGCGGCTTCTGCACGATACACCACGCGTCGATCTCGACGGTGCGGCGACACTCGCAGAAACCTGCCGCCGCCGTCTCGGAAGCGTACTGCGGGTCGAAGATCCACCCGAAGAGCTCACCGTGCTCACTGTGGTGCCTCAGCCGATCATCAGCATTCAGGCAACATACGGGTATTTCTCGACCGTACACGTTCTGTTCCGATACGGTGATCAGGAAATCCCCTTCGGCGGCTCAGCGATCGCATTTGGCGAGACATCCACAACAGACGGTCAGTCGGAGAATCCGACCGTCTATCGCCGTCTTCCCGATATCGAAGCGCACTATCTCAAACGCGCTGACGATATTGTGGGAGACGCGCTCGAGAAGGTCTCCGGTTCGCGTGGGACTAGCTTCGACGCGGTACTCGACTGCCCCGCCGGAGAACTCATACGCGCCTGCGCGACAGAAATCTTCGAGGCAGGTTTTGAGCTACGCCTCGAAGACGAACGCGTTCGACGCGTCAGCTCCGTCCCGTCGTACCGGGTCAGGGCCTCCGGCGAAGGATGGTTCGACGCGGAACTCGGCGTTCGCGACGGCGAGGAGTTTATACCTATCGAGGACCCGCAGCATCGCGGTGGCGTAGTCCGTGCAGGCGGGAAGCTCTTTGTCTTTACTGGTATCGCCGATCTCGAACGCTACCTCTCAGGGGCGCACCGCCTGCGCGTCGCAGCAGGGGATCTCGCAACACTCGCCCTCATCGAAGAACACGCAGATGACCCCGAGCACAATGCCTTCGCAGCACTGCGGGCACTCCGCAAACGAATCGCGGCCTTCGAACGCCTCGATCCGATAGACCCACCGCAGGGTCTGCAATGCACGCTGCGCCCCTATCAGCTTCACGGATTGAGCTGGCTCTGGTTCCTGCACGAGTACGGCCTCAGCGGTTGCCTCGCTGACGACATGGGACTCGGAAAGACACTGCAGGCGCTCGCGTGTCTGCTGACCGCTCGAGCCCGCGACCGTATGGAACGCGCCCTCGTGGTCGCACCCGTTTCTACGCTGACTAACTGGAGCAACGAGATCGCACGGTTCACGCCTGGTCTTTCCGCCCGCATACACGCGGGAACAGGACGGGCAAGGTCAGCCGCCGAACTGTCGGACGTCGACGTGGTATTGGTAAGTTATGCGACGCTGCGTCTGGACATCAGCCTCTTTCTTTCTCTACCGTTTGACTACCTGATCCTCGACGAGGCACAGGTGGTGAAGAATCCAAAATCGAAGACCCGCACCGC
>RECN01000149.1 GCA_007694005.1 Spirochaetaceae bacterium | reverse complement strand
AAATGAAGAGAAAATCACCACGGTCGCGGACAGTAAAAGCAGGTTGACAGCTTTTCGACTGACACGTAGCGTGCCTGAACGGAGTATTATGCAGTGAAACCCCTCTTCGATCTGTTTCGCTACCTCCTGCCGTATCGCGGGAAGGTCGTTCTGTCGATTATGCTTATGCTGCTGGCAACGGTAATGACGCTCATCCAACCGCAGTTGGTCGAGTGGGCAATTGACTTCGGCGTCGGGCAGGGGGACGCTTCCACCGTCATCACGGCGGCTCTGGCGCTCATGGGCGCGGCGATCGCAGGCGGTCTGCTGCACTTCGCCTCCGGCCTGCTTCTGACCGACGCCGGACAGGGCATGGCGTACCGGTTGCGCAACGACATCTTTCGCACCGTTCTCGGTTTCTCCTTCGGCAACCTCGACCGGTGGCGAACCGGCGAGTTGTTGGTACGCGCTACCTCCGACGTAACGACCGTTCGCATGTTCGTGCGGATGGGCTTCCTCATGATGATGCAGTCGATCGCCATGCTCAGCGGTGCGCTCGTGCTGATGTTCATGACCAATGTTGCACTTGCCCGGATCATGATGTTCATCTTTGGCGGCACCCTTCTGCTCTTTCTGCTGCTCGCGACCCTTATTCGCCCACTCATTATGCGCGTCCGGGAGAAGCTCGACGCGCTGAACAACGTCTTGCAGGAGAACCTCGCCGGCGCGAAGGTCGTACGCGCGTTCGCACGCCAGGACCACGAGAAGCAGCGATTCGAAGATCGCAACGCGGCGTTTCTCCGGATTTCGCTGAAGACCGGGTACATCATCGCGATGGCCTTTCCGTTTCTCTTCTTTCTCGGGCAGATTGCACTTGTTACCGTGACCTGGCTCGGTGGACTGTCGATCATCGAACAGAGTACGTCACCCATCCTCGACGGTCTGACGCTCGGTCAGCTTGTCGCCTTTAACGAGTACGCGATGCTTGCGATGTGGCCTATACTTGCCCTCGGTATGACGCTGCAGTTTCTGACCCGCGCTGCCGCCTCGGCGGTACGGATCTCGGAGCTGCTCGCCGAAACACCGGACATATGCGAGTCGCCGGCGGCGAAATCTTTACCGGCCGACGATGCGTCAATCGAGTTCCGCAATGTATCCTTCGCCTACGGTCACGGTGAACCTGCCCTTGATCGGATCAACCTCAGCATTCGATCGGGAGAGGTCGTCGGCATTATCGGACCGACCGGTTCGGGAAAGTCGACGCTCGCTGCACTGATTCCGAGGTACTACGACCCGGATGAAGGTTCTGTTCTTGTCGGCGGAATGGATATCAGGGACGCATCGCTTGCAGATCTTCGAACCCGTGCAATTGTGGCACTCCAGGAATCACTACTTCTCACCGGTACGATCCGCGACAACGTAGAATACGGTGCACGAAACGTGGAAGGCGCGCCGCACTCGAAGGGCGGAGAGGGCGCTGTTTCTGAGCCAATCGTGCGCGCGGCGAAGCTAGCCGGAGCGCTTGAGTTCATTGAACAAAAAGAGCATGGCTGGGCGGAGCACGTCGGCGAGCGCGGTGTCGGGCTCTCAGGAGGGCAGCGCCAGCGCATCGCGATCGCGCGCGCGATTGCTGCCGAACCGGACATACTCGTGCTCGATGATGTGACCTCGGCGCTCGATACCTCAACCGAACGCAGCATCGTTTCGAATCTCTACCGGGAGCTGACGAACAGGACGGTCATCATCATCAGTCAGAAGGTTAATACCGTCCGTCTTTCGGACCGCATCATCGTCATGGATGAAGGACGTATCGTCGGGGAAGGTACACACGAGGAGCTTCTCGAGACGAACGAGATGTATCGGGAGATACACGAGACGCAGAGCGCGGAGCTGCGAGTATGAGCAGCTCGACGGGAGGTAACACGAACAGCGGCAAGACCGGGCACGCCAGTCGCCGGTCCGGCTCGGGAGTCGGTCCACTCGGCCGCGGCAGCGTTGCCATTGAAACGCCCGACAGCGTGCGCGGCGCGATCGGGCGCTTGCTGCGCTACTTCGGGGGCGAGTGGTCATCGCTTCTCGTCGTAACGGTCAGCATCGTCGTCGGGGCGGCACTCAAATCCGTAGGTCCGGCGCTGCTCGGAGCGGCAATCTCGGAGCACATCGAGCGCGACCCGAATGCGGTAGCCTTCGCCGGACAGATGGTGACGGTCGCCGGCATATTTCTCGGCGGGTGGCTGGCCGATGCGCTTTCCGGTGGCTTCATGACGCGGGCGGCAAACCGCCTCGTGTACCGATTGCGGCGCGACTGCTTCTCGCATCTGCAGAGACTGTCCATGTCGTACTTCGACCGTGTCGGAGTCGGCGACGTCGTATCACGAGTTACCAACGACATCGAGATGATTTATAACGCGCTGACAAACGGATTCGCGAGTCTGCTCGGCGGCATGGTTTCGATCTTCGGAATCCTTGCTGCAATGCTCATTCTCGATATCAGGTTAAGTCTCGTAGTGGTTTCGCTTCTACCGCTTCTTGCTATTGCAACGGCGATAATCGGGAGGCTCGTGCGTTCAGCGTATCGTGAAAACCAGAAGCTCGTCGGTGGGCTGACCGGCAAGATCAACGAGTCGGTCGCAGCAGCTCGACTGATTCAAAGCTTTCACGCCGAGAAACAGACCTTCGACGAGTTTGAGCGGATATCCTCCGGGGCGCGGCGCGCGGGAACGAAGGCCGAAGTCATCGGCTTCGCCGTCCACCCGCTCATGCGCATTGTCAACGGCTTTGCCGGTGCTATGGTCGTTGGCGTGGGTGGGTACCTCGCGGTCACCGAGGGCGGCATCTACACCGTCGGGCTCATTACCTCCTTCGTTATCTACGCGAGACGGTTTTTTGAGCCGATGCGCCAGCTCTCCGAACTCTACAACCTCATTCAACGCTCGCTCGCCGGTGCCGAGCGGGTTTTTGAAGTTCTCGACACCACACCGGAGATCACCAATGCGGCGGATGCCCGCGTTCTTCACGGATTACGGGGAGATGTAGCCTTCGAGAAGGTGACCTTCGGCTACAGCGCCGACAAGCCCGTGATTAACGACATCACCCTCGAAGTGAAATCCGGCGAGGTCGTTGCGATTGTCGGCCCGACCGGTGCCGGTAAGACGACGCTGGTAAATCTGCTCTCGCGCTTCTACGATGTAGACGAAGGGCAGATCCTTGTTGATGGGCATGATATTCGAAGCATCGACCTGGATTCGCTCCGCACAAGAATGGGCGTGGTGCTGCAGGAGCCGTACTTCTTCGCCGACACGATCATGGCGAACATAAAGTACGCAGACCCGTCGGCTTCCGACGAGGCCGTCGTCGAGGCGGCGAAGGCTGCAAACGCTGACCACTTTATCCGGCGTTTGCCCGAAGGTTACGACACGAAGCTGCTTGAACGTGGAGCCAACGTCTCGGAAGGCGAACGACAGCTGCTCGCAATCGCCCGCGCCCTGCTCGCAGACCCCCGCATCCTCATACTCGATGAGGCAACCTCAAGCGTCGACAGTCTCACCGAGTCAATTATACGCGACGGGGTCAGGAAGCTCATGAAAGGCCGTACCACCTTCATTATCGCGCACCGCCTCTCCACCATACGCCACGCCGACCAGGTCGCCGTCCTGCACGACCGGCACATCGTTGAGCGTGGAACGCACGAACAGCTCATGACCGCCG
>RECN01000040.1 GCA_007694005.1 Spirochaetaceae bacterium | reverse complement strand
TCCCGATCTGCCCCCGGCCACGGTTCAAGCGGCTGCGCCGGAAGCTCTTCGTGCTCGACGGTTACCTTGAAGGGCGTAAAGCCGCGTGCCGTGTAGTTGTCGATCGCGTGTGGATGGTCGAGTGAGCAGGTGTGCACCCATACGCGTTTCGCACCCATGCTCCACGCACGATTGACCGCGTCTGTCAGAAGCGATCCTCCGAGTCCCTGACCGGTAAACCGCGGCATGACTCCAAAGTAGACAAGCTCCACATTGCCTTTGTCCTGCCGCTCGAGCTCAAAGTAGCCGGCCGGTGTCCCGTGCACCGTAGCGACCCAGGTCTCTACCTCCGGGCGATCGAGGTAGGCCATCCAGCGCGCGTAGTCCCACGTGAGCCTGCTGTGCCACATCCACTGCGAACCGACTGACGTGTAGAGAAAGCGGTTGTACTCAGGGCAGGGGATCTCTGCCTGCAGCAGTGCGTAGTCGCAAGCGCATTCGCGCTGCGGCCCGCGCAGCTGTTCAGGGGCGGTCATTTCCAGATGTGTAACGGTTACGTCAGTCATGGTTTTTCTGCTTCTCATTCCGGGTCTGGTCTGTGCATCCACCATGAGTTCGGTGCCTCATAATGTCAACAACGTTCGAGTAGTCGCTCACCGCCACCTGATATTCCCATAACAGAACAGGCGATAGAAGCCTTTGTCGATGGGATCGTATCTGGCGTTCTCGTAACGGCTGTGCCAGGATAGCCTCGCAAAGACCGATGGAGCCTTCCCCCATCGCGGGAGTGTCATTTGCGTGGAACCTCCATCTCGGAAACATGCTCCATGGTATTGCACCAGCAAGCTCAACTCGCCATGCTTCCCATGCGGAGGCGCAGAGTTGTGAAGATCAGAATTGCATACGGAAAGCACGGACTCGACATTGAGGTCCCCGACTCATACCAGCCGGTCGTGCTTCGATCGGCAGTTGACCATCCGCTGGCCGACCCGCAGGCAGCGCTGCGCAGCGCGCTGCGCGATCCGATCGCGTCTCCATCGCTGCATGATATTGCGGCGCGAGCGCTCGAACGCACCTCCGGTGGTCGGGCCCGGGCCGGGATCGTGTTCAACGATATCTCGCGCGCGACGCCGAACGATGTGATGTTGCCAGTCATCATCGAGGAGCTTCGTGATGCTGGCATCCGCGATGAGCACATCACCCTGTTCAACGCAACCGGTACACACCGCGAGAATAGCGTCGACGAATTACGGATGATCCTGAGCGACGACCTCGTTCGGCGCTACACGATCGTGCAGAACGATTGCACTGCCGAAGGGGTGCACACGGAGATCGGCACAACTGCGGCCGGAAACCGGGTCAAGGTGATGACACAGTTCCTGGACCAGGACATAAGGATCGCGACCGGGTTCATAGAGCCACACTTTTTTGCCGGTTTCTCCGGAGGAGGAAAAGCGGTGGTTCCGGGTCTCGCCCACCTCGAAACGATCCTTCACAACCACGGTCCGCACCACATGGACCACCCCGACGCGATCTGGGGGAAAACCGAGGGTAACCCTCTGTGGGAAGATCTGGCGGAGGCAGCGGCTCTGGCCGAACCGGTGTTTCTGGTTAACGTCACGATGACACCGGATCAGCGCATTACGGCAGTCTTCACCGGCGACAGGGTTGAGGCGCACGCGGCCGGATGCAGGCACGTCGCGCGCCACGCGCTTGTCCCGGTTGACCGTGCGTTCGACATCGTCGTCACGTCTAACTCGGGCTACCCGCTTGATCTGAACCTCTATCAGGCGGTCAAGGGAATGAGCGCCGCCGGTCGCATCGTTCGACCCGGAGGTCAGATTATCGTCGCCGCAGAGTGCTGGGACGGTCTACCCGATCACGGCCTTTTTGCGACGCTTGTGATGGAGGCCGGTTCCGCCGACGAGCTCCTGGACCGACTGCGCGGTGAAGATCTGCGTGTGCGAGACGCGTGGCAGGCGCACATCCTCGCTCTCCTGCGAACGAAAGCTGAGATAACGCTCGTCTCAGACCGTTTGACCACGGGCGACATACCGCAGGCGCTCTGCGGGTGGGCGCCGACCGTGGAGGACGCGATTCGGGACGCAGCGTTACAGATGGACCATACGCCGAGCATCTGCATTCTCCCCGACGGACCACTGACGATTCCTGTGCTTCCGGTGAAGTAGCGCTGTTTGCATGCGGGAAAGACCGCTCACCCGGCCGGTTACCGGCCTCTGGAGGACCGAACATTGGACAGACCAAACATTCTTCTGATTACGAGCGATCAGCAGCACTGGTCGACCCTGGGCGTGCTGAACAAAGAAATCAGGACGCCGAACCTCGATCGACTTGCTTCTCGCGGAACGCTATTTGAGCGGGCGTATTGCCCCAATCCGACGTGTACGCCTACGCGGGCTTCGATCATTACCGGCCAGTATCCGAGCCAGCATGGTGCGTGGACGCTCGGTACCAAACTCCTTGAAGATCGCCACACCGTCGGGCAGGACTTCCAGCAGGCCGGGTACAAAACCGCACTGATCGGGAAAGCTCACTTTCAGCCGCTGAAAGGGACTGACGAATATCCCTCGCTTGAGTCGTACCCGGTGCTCCAGGACCTTGAGTTCTGGAAGGACCACCGGGAACCGTTCTACGGATTCCAACACATCGAACTGACACGGAACCATACAAGCGAAGCACACGTCGGTCAGCACTACGCGCTGTGGCTTGAGGAGAAGGGTTGCACAAACTGGCGCGATTACTTTCTTCCGCCGACGGGGACCATGGATTCTTCGACCAAACACCAGTGGCCTATTCCCGAGGAGTATCACTACGACACGTGGATAGCGGAACGAACGAACGCGATGCTCAAGCACTACGCCTCGAATGGTGATCCCTTCTTTCTCTGGGCGAGCTTTCTCGATCCGCATCCGCCGTATCTGGTGCCCGAACCGTGGGCGAGCATGTACGACCCGCAGCAACTCACACTCCCGCGTGTGGTGCCCGGAGAGCACGACCGCAATCCACCGCACTTTCAGAAGACACAGGAAGACTCGCCGGACTTCTCCGACCTCAAGGAAACCGGCCTGGGAATTCACGGCTATCACTCCCACGCAGGGATACCAGAGGCTGAGCAGCGCCGGAACATGGCGACTTATTACGGAATGATCAGCATGATGGATCACTACATCGGCACAATTCTCGACACGGTCAGCGAACAGGGGCTGGCAGACAACACGGTCATCATCTTCACCTCTGACCATGGTCATCTCTATGGGCAGCACGGAATGCACGCGAAGGGTGGATTCATGTACGAGGATCTGATTCGTGTGCCACTGATCGTCTCCTGTCCGGGGCGTGTCCCGACCGGACGGCGCAGCACAGCCATACAGTCACTCGTTGATCTGGCTCCGACGTTTCTGAGCATGAGTGATGTTCAGATACCGATGTCCATGAGCGGGGTAGACCAGAGCGCTGTCTGGTGCGGGACCGAGGATTCGGCACGCGATCACGCAATATGTGAGTTCCGTCACGAGCCCACGACGATACATCAGCGGACCTATGTCGATGAGCGCTACAAGATAACCGTCTACTACAATCAGGAGTACGGCGAAATCTTTGATCTCCTGAACGACCCGTCGGAGGTAAAGAATCTCTGGGATGATCCGGCCTCGCAGGAGCTGAAGTCCAGGCTGCTGATGCGGTACATCTGGGCCGAGCTTGGAAAAGAGCCGCTTCACATGCCGAGGATCTGGCACGCGTAGAGAGTCTTCCACGTATTGTGTTCTGGAAGAGGATTTCCGAACAAATGGTAACACACGAATATAAGCATTCTATCAAACCATTCAACAAGATGTATGACATTTTGTTAAACAATTTGACAAGATGTCATTATAGGTACACCATTCCTTTATGGATGTTGATCGAGTCTTCTCACTGGATCGTGCCGCTACTGAAACGGTTGGCAGGTTTCCTGCTCATCGATTCGCCTATGCCGACCTGTCGGCGACCGAGGGGCGACCGTTCATTGCGCTCGTCGGGCCTCGCGGGGCGGGTAAAACGATACTTTTACGGCAAATGCGGGTAAACAGCTCCAATGCTGTCTATATATCTGCAGATACACTCGAGCCGGATACCGATTTGTACGAGCTTGTGCGGGTTCTCTACTCTCAGTTTGGAGTTCGCAACTGTTACATTGACGAGATTCACTACATTCCGGGATTTGCCGGGTTTTTAAAGACGATCTACGACTTTCTCCCGGTACGCCTCTGGTTCAGCAGCTCTGTCGCCCTCGCCCTTGATCAGACGCGTTGGGATCTTGCCCGCCGCGTTTTGGCATATCGACTCGATCCATTCTCGTATCGCGAGTATCTGTGGTTCACAGAGGATGTACGTCTAGAGGCGCTTTCACTGCAGACCTGTCTCACCGAAACGATACCATCGGACTATCTTCGTTCGGGCTCCCGGTTTCATGACTATCTGCGTGGCGGGCTTCATCCCTTTCTGCTGGAACCAGGAGCGGGACTACCGGTGTTCGAAAATATCGTCGATACCGTCATCAACCGTGATATTCCGGCGGTCGAGCCTTCGGTTGCGGTTTCTGATCTTGAGAATCTTGATAGGGTCGTTCGCTTTATCGGGCGGTCCGCTGTCGACGGGATCAACTACACGACCCTGGCTCGAAATCTCGGGATTACCGTGTATAAGGCCGAGCAGTATCTGTCCTGGCTTGAGCGCAGTTTCGTTGTAACCCGTGTGTTTCCCGCGGGAACTAATGTGCTGAAAGAGCCGAAGGTTCTGCTCCAACTTCCGTACCGGTTGCTGTATCAGGATTTTGAGCAAGCCGTCGGCGGACTTCGTGAGGAGTTTTTTGCACTTGCGATGCGACAGCATTCATGCACCTTTCAATACGCGAAGTCGACCCGAGGTGCCAAGACGCCAGACTTCCTGCTTTCCGGTACCACCTCCGCAGAGCTTAACGGGACGGTTGTCGAAATCGGAGGACCCGGTAAGGGCCGCTCGCAGTTCAAAGGGTTCGACTACGAGCGGAAGGTCGTGCTCTTCGATGACATTCAACTAAAGAAAGTCCGCATAGATCCCGGCCTCCGTGTTCCGCTATTCTGTATAGGGTTTGCCTGAACGTATGCAGGCGAAGGAGCATCACCATGGCATTTCATTCCTTTATACCGAAAACCTACCATCGAGCTCTCGGCTCGTTCGATCCGGTCCTTTCTGTAGATGATGGAGACATCATTTCGACGACGACTGTCTGCGCTGCAGGGCGTGATTCAAGCGATATCGAGATAACGCCTCCGGGTAACCCGATGACCGGTCCGTTCTTCGTTCGGGGCGCGAAACCGGGCGACACCCTGGCGGTACACTTCGAGTCTGTGCGTCCGAACCGGCCCTACGGATGGAGTCGGACCGCGCTCGCTCCCAATGTGCTTGATCCGGAGTTTGTCGCTTTCGCCGGGAGGAATTCCGGGCCGGAGTTCGCGAGGTGGCTCGTTGATACTGACGCCGGGGTCGCCCGTCTCGTTGACCCGGTCGACACAGCCATCGGGAGTTTTACGCTACCGATTGCACCTATGGTCGGCTGTTTTGGGGTCGCTCCACCCGCACCGGAGGCGGTCTCAACCGCAACGTCGGGTCCACACGGCGGGAACATGGATTATCGGCGGCTCACGGCAGGGGTAACGGTGTACTTCCCGGTCTCGGTTCCGGGCGCGCTCTTCTTCATTGGCGACGGACACGCGCGCCAGGGTGACGGTGAGATCAACGGTACGGGTATAGAGATCTCACTCGATGTACAGTTCCGACTGAGTCTTGTACCCGGACTCAAGATCCGCTGGCCGTGGGCAGACACAGACGACCGGATCTGCACGATCGGGAACGCGCGTCCGCTTGATCAGGCCCTGCAGCACGCAACGACCGAAATGTATCGCCGGTTGCAGCAGTCCTGCGGCATGGATCCTGTAGCGGCCTCGATCTTCATGGGGCACTACGCCTCCTACGAGGTCGGGAATGTATTTGATCCGGCCTACACCATGGTCTGTACGCTGCCGAAGGCCGTGTTGCCGGCATAGGTCACTCGCCGTACGACGAATTTCGAAGACGCGTTTTCCAGATCTTGATAATCGCACGAGTATCGTGTACACTGGAATCATGAAGAATGTCACGTTCAGCGCAGATGAGAGACTCATCGAAGCGGCGCGGCGAAAGGCGCACACGGTGAATCGCACACTCAACGACGAGTTTCGGTCCTGGCTCGAAGAATACGTTCGACGAGACGAGCAGGCTTCCCGGGCAGCGATGTTTCTCGATCACGTACTGCAGTATGCCTCCACCGGAGGGCACCGCTATTCCAGAGATGAGATGAATGGGCGCTGATTTCATCGATTCCAATGTCTTCGTGTACCTCTTCGACGACACCGATCCGCAACGAAGGAAGACGGCACGCGCGATCGTCGAAAAGGGTATCGCCACCGGCAGCAGCGTCGTCAGTTTTCAGGTCGTACAGGAAGTGCTCAACGTCACGACCCACAAGATGCCGCGTCCCCTCACCGCAGCCGATGCAATCGCATTTTTTGACACGATTCTGGCTCCGATGTGGCGCCTGTATCCGTCGGCCGAGCTGTACCGCCGCGCCCTCGAGATTAAAGTGCGATACCATCTGAGCTTTTACGACTCACTGATCGTTGGGGCGGCTCTTGAGGCCGATTGTTCCCGGCTGCTCACGGAGGATCTACAGGACGGACAGTCGATCGGATCGCTGAAGGTTGTAAATCCTTTTGTGGAGGAGAAACGCGCATGAGCGACCCAATGGACCCTTTCCGCCGGAGTCCGAGTACGGTCCGTTAGATGTCGTGCTCGCCGGTACGCGCAGCCGGAGAGCCGCCTGTTTCGGTATGGTAGACTTCTGACTGACAGGTGTACCGATGTTTGAGTGGATTAAATTCATTGCGTCCGTTTCCGTCGTTCTTGTGACGGTCGGTTGCGGAACGGATTCGGAGCCGCAGACATTTGATGCGGGCATCGAACTCGCCGAGCGTTGGGGTATACCCCGCCCAGCGGTCGTTGCCCACCGGGGAGCTTCGGGTATCGCGCCGGAATCGACGGTGGCCGCGTACGAGATGGGACGGGATGTGGGAGCGCACTACCTCGAGGCGGACCTGCAGCGAACGAAAGACGGTGAGATAATCGTGTTCCACGATGAGACGCTTGAGCGTACGACGAATGTCGAAGACGTGTTTCCCGATCGAGTGGACGAGCCGGTGCAGGAGTTCACCCTGGCGGAACTCAAGGAGCTCGATCACGGAAGCTGGTTCAATGAAGCGTATCCCGAGCGTGCCCGCGAGTCGTTCGATGGTCTATCGGTGGTGACCCTGCAGGAGCTGATCGAGGTCGCCGAAAACGGAGCGAACAATCCGGGGCTGTACCTTGAGACAAAGTCGGTCCCGAATCACCCGGGCATAGAGGAAGACATTGTCGGGATTCTCGAAGACGCCGGGTGGTTGCCGGGGCCTCGCGAAATCGAATCCGACGAAGACGGTTCCGATCCGGTACACATCATCTTTCAGTCATTTTATGATGATAGTGTCGCAAGCTTGCGGGAGCTTGTTCCCGACGAGATACCGGTCGTTCTTCTCTCGAGTGACGCGGCCGACATGAAAGCCGCTCACGAGCGAGGGCTGCTCGTACACCACTACACGGTGAACGAGGTTAGCGATATGCAGCGGCTGCATGAGGCTGGCAGTGACGGGATATTCACCGATTGGCCGCATACGGCTCTCGAAACCTACGGCATAGTCGCTGCAGGCATCGACGTGGACGGACACTTCGAGATCCTCGGATATAGAGTCCTGCGAGTAGAGCGTAGTGTGCGCCGTAAAAGGGTTGACACCGTCACACACTGGCGACAATTATTCGAGATGATGAAGTCAGACGTGGCAGCAACAATCTACATTCTTGCGTGCTCGAGCATCCGTACAGCGGGAGATCTTTCCTTCCATGGGATAGGTGTGCCCGGAGCGGAAAACTGACGTCGAAACCGGACGAATCAGCCGCGGGCAATCCTGCGGCTTTTTTTGTGCGGTAATCTCATCGCCGTGCTGGTCTGAAGTCGCAGGTCCTGCAAGGAGGAAACCATGCGAGTCCAGATCAACAACCTTTCTCATGACTATGCCGGTACGGTAGTCCTAACCGATGTTACTGCGGCAGTCCTTCCCGGCCAGCATATCGGGATAGTCGGAGCCAACGGGTGCGGCAAAACAACGCTCATGAGAATACTCTGCGGCGATCTCGAGCCGACAGGTGGAAGCGTTACGAGTGACCCCGGCACGCGCATCGGGTACGTTCCGCAGTCCATGGAGTTTGCCGACGCGCGGACGGTCGGTGAGTACCTGCTCGCCGACATACTGCCGCTGCGCGCGGAGCTTCGACGTCTCGAGAGCGCCATGAGCGAGGAGCCGGACCGGCTTGAGCGCGTACTTGCCGAGTACGAGGCTGCACGCGAGACCTACGATGCGGCTAACGGCGACACCGCCGAGGAGCGTGCCGAGCGTCTGCTCGGCGAACTCGGCCTTGCAGCCGCGCTCGAACAGGATCTGACCACGCTCTCCGGCGGTGAGCAGAACGTGCTCGCACTCGGTCGGGCGGTCATCTCCCGGCCCGATCTGCTCATTCTCGATGAACCGGGTAACCACCTCGACTTCGCCGGTCTCGCGTGGCTCGAGGAGTATCTGCGTCGCTACCCGGGAGCCGTCTGCATTGTCTCTCACAATCGCTATCTATTAGACCGCGTCGCCGAGACCATCTGGGAGATCGAGCGGGGCGCACTGAGCGAGTATACCGGCAACTACTCGGACTATCGTTTCACCAGACTCGCTCAGGCTTTGAGCGACCAGGCAACCTACGCGGTTCAGCAGCGGAAGCTCGCGCGACTGACCGAACTTGTGCGGGTGTTCGAAGAACGCGCTCGCGTAACAGGGGACCCGAAGTGGGGCAAGCGGCTCCGTGCCCGGAGGACGATGCTCGAGAAATCGCGTGAACAGGCTATGGATACCCCGACCATAGGCGACAGCCGGATCGAAGTCGCCTTTCAGCGCACCGGCGTAAAAGCCGATATCGCAGTAGACATTTCCGGATACAGCAAAGCCTTCGGCCAGCGAGTGCTTTTCGCGGACGCTGGTCTCACCGTTCACGTCGGCGAGCGCATCGGAATAGTCGGGCCGAACGGCAGCGGAAAAACGACGTTACTCGAGGAGCTTGTCACGACCGGCTCGTGGGACAACACGCATCTGCGCGTCGGGCCGAGCATGCGGATTGGCTATTGCGCGCAGAAGCGTGAGCGCTTCGCACCGGGAACATCGGTCACCGACGCAATGCTGACGCCCGGGTTCAGTACCCAAAACGAAATTTTCGGGATTCTCTCCCGGTTGAACTTCGTGTGGAAGGATCTGGACCGCCCTGTGGAATCGCTCTCCGGAGGCGAGTGGAACCGTCTCCAGCTTGGTATTGCAATCATCTCGAAAGCGAACCTTCTGATTCTTGACGAGCCTACGAACCATCTCGACATTCCGAGCCGCGAAGCGGTGGAAGAGGCGCTTCATGACTTTGACGGGACCATAATCGCTGTTTCTCACGACCGGTATTTTCTAGACGCGATCGCCGATACCATAGTCGTGCTCGACGACCTGAAGTTACAGAGGCATCAGGGAAGCTTCTCTGAATTCTGGATGAGCCACCGCCCGCGCTCAGTTCCCGCTTCCGGTCAGGCAGATCTCAACCGTCGACGGTCGGCCGTGCGCAACGGATCGGCGAAGAAGCGAGAACAGAACGCCGGAAACGCAGGGGCTCAGGCGGGAGAATCGAAGGCGACCGAACAGAAGATCATTGCCCTGGAAGCGAAGCAGAACGAACTCGAGGCGCAGATGGCAGACGCTTTCACTGCCGGAGATTACCGACGTGGCAGAAAAATTGGCTCAGACCTTACCGAAGTACGAAAACGGATCGAGGAGCTCTACGCCCGCTGGGGAGGATAGACATTTTTTCTGTGCAGGAAAAGACGCCCGTGGTAGAATGCGTGTATCTGCAGAAATCTGCGTATCGGGAGGTGCGGTATGAAACGCACACGGCAGCACGTTGTCCCCTGTATCTGGTTTGACGACCAGGCTCACGAAGCAGCCAGGTTCTATGAACGCGTCTTTCCGGGTGTTTCTATCGGGCCAATAGATTACTACGACAATGCGAGTTCGGAAGCCTCCGGAAAGCCCGCAGGAAGCATCCTGACTGTCGAGTTCACGATTCAAGGGTTTGAGATTGTCGCGCTCAACGGCGGACCGGGGTTCACCTTGAATCCTTCAATATCTTTCATGGTGAACTTTGACCCCTTGCGTTTTGGTGGAGCCGACCACAAGAGCGAGGCGAAGGCGAAACTCGACGAAGCATGGAATCAACTGACCGTGGGCGGGTCTATCCTCATGCCGCTCGGTGAGTATCCCTTCTGCGAATGGTACGGCTGGGTGCAGGATTCCTTTGGAGTGTCGTGGGAGCTTATGCTTACCGACCCCGAAGGCGACCCGAGGCCGTTCATTGTACCGTCGCTCATGTTTACCGGCGATGTGTGCGGGAAAGCCGAAGAAGCCAGTGAGCGCTATATGTCCGTTTTCGACGACGCAGAGCGTGGGCTGATTGCCCGGTATCCGGCCGGTATGGAACCGGACACCGAAGGCACGATCATGTTCACAGACTTCCGGCTCGGGAATACCTGGTGTGTCGCCATGGACAGCGCGCAGAAGCACGACTTCGGGTTCAGCGAAGCGATTTCACTCATGGTGATGTGCGAGACGCAGGCCGAAGTCGACCGGTACTGGGAAGCGCTGTCTGCCGATCCTGCGTCCGAGCAGTGCGGCTGGCTCAAGGACGAGTATGGGGTCTCCTGGCAGATCGTGCCTGACCGCCTCAACGAGCTGCTCAGAGATCCTGATACGGAGAAAGCCGGGCGCGCAATGTCTGCGATGCTTGAGATGAAGAAGCTCGACATCGCGGAGCTCGAGCGGGCGGCTCGCGGAAACTGAGGCGGATGGCTCGACGGAGACCCACAATCGCCTGGACCGGGGTCTGCACGAGTATTACTCTTACCGTAGGAGTAATACTGTGCGAGTAACCGAGAAAGGGCAGGTGACGATTCCGCAAGCGATTCGGAACAGTCTGGGTATCAAGCCCGGAACGGAGGTGGAGTTCATTCTGGAGGGAGATAGCGCGCGTCTGAGACGGGTGTCTCGGCCCGACGTTGTGGCTGAAAGACGTCAGAGGTTTGCAGGGAGCGCCGACGCCGGTCTTTCCACCGAAGATATTCTCCGTCTGACCCGCCGGTGAAACCAGTACTCAACGAGGCTCTCGATGGCGTGGAGGAGTCAAGACCAGTCCGCTCCCGGATTTCATTATCGGTGCACATGCCGCGGTGGAAGGACTCCCACTCATTACTCGCGATCCGAAAAGGGTCAGGTCTGAGTATCCTTCGCTGAACATAATCGAACCTTGAGTCGCGGCTTACCGTGCCTTCGGCTTCACCGCCTTTATGACCTGGAGCATCGCCTTGACCGCCGAGCCGTGTCCGAATCCGCTGAGCTGGTTTACCGTACCGGTGAAATACAGATCGTGCCCGGGGTTGTGGAACGCGAATGCGCCGCTCTGGCCCCAGAATCCGAGAAGCTCGCCGATCGGCTTAAGCGGAGACATGATCCGTGGAACCCACTGCTTCTCAAGGCCAATACCAAAGTCGAACTGTCCGGGAAAGTAGATGCGGTTCCAGGCTTTGAGCTCTTCGATGGTTTCCTTCGGAAAGAAGTGTCCGGCAAAGAACGCTTTGAGAAACTTCATTACCTCCGGCGCGGTCGACACAAGGCCGCCCTCGGCGGTGATCGAGGCGATGTAGCGGGGTACGTGCACAGGTTTCTCCTTGTAGTACATCGGAGCTGGCGTCGTATCTTCGGGGTCGGCGAAGGCGTAGGTATCCCGCAGTCCGAGGTCGTCAAAAATATACTCGCGAAAAACCTCGGCGATCGGCTTGCCGGTCACCGATTCGATAATACTGCCGAGCAGCTCGTAGTTCGTGTCCGAGTAGTGCACCTTGCCGGGTTGGCCTGGGCGAAAGCGGGGTTTGAGCGTTCTCACCCGCTCGACGATGCGTTCAACGGGCCACGCTTCATCGTGGCCGTCAAAGAGTCCAACCGCCGCTTTCCTGCCATCCGGGCCTTTGCCAAAGAAGTAATCGGTCAGCCCGGAGGTGTTTGAGATAAGATGCCGAACGGTGATCTCGGCAGTACGGTCGACGCCGTCCGTGACATGAAGTCCGGCGATGAGCTCCTCGGGAAGGTAGCGGCTCATCGGAGCGTCGAGGTCGATACGGTTCTCCGCACGCAAGCGAAGTACGACCACAGTGACGTACATCTTTGTGACGCTTGCAATGAAGTAGCGTGCTCGCGGCTCGAGGTTGCCCGATGCGCCTGTCCATGAGAGGGTGCCTGCGCCGTTTTCGACACAGAGGATCGCACCGTGAACCGCGCGGTTGCGGGTCATGCGCGAGACGACGGACTCGAGAAACGCGGGATCGGGGCAGTGTGTGTTCATCATCAACCTGTTCCTTGGACGCCTGCTTTCCTATAGCGCCTGGTATGTGAGTTTACGCCAGACCCACTCGGCTGGCCCGTATCGGAATCGACGCACGAGGAGCATGCTCAAACCCATTTGAATCGAAAAGATGACCAGCGTCAAAAGCAGGCCGAGGGCCGGTCGTACCTGACCGAAGAGTCCGAACCCGTAGCCGTAAAAGAGTGTGGTGCAGACGACCGATTGAAAGAGGTAGTTGCTCAGCGCATAACGGCCGACTGCCGCAACGGGTGTAAACAAGCGTTTGCCCGATTCGCTTTGCACGAAAAGAACAATGCAGGCTACATAGGCAAGCGACAGCGCTGGCCCGCCTACGTAGACCCCGAGGGTCTGGAAGAACGACGGCCAGTTGAGTGCGAGCGGGACTGTCATCGCGTGGGCCCACGTGTAAACGGCGCTACCGATGATGCCGATCGGGGCAGCGGTCCGTAATAGTTTTCGCCAGCTGTCGAGATGGGCGCTTGGATTCTGCAGCATTCCACGCCTCCCGATGACTGTCCCGATAAGAAACATGGCCATAATGAGAAAGACGCTTCCTGCGAGGAAGCCTCCGATAAACTCCATGATAAAATCAAAGACACGTTGGGTGGTAATTTCCAGAAACGTCCCACTTGAGTACACAGTCATAGCCTGAGCGTAGAAGTCTTCAAACATTTCGCGCTGGGCGGTGACTCCCGACTCAAACTCTGCGACCGCTTCCGGGGATGTCCATACAACGGTATTGAGTGTCGTCATGATGAGGGCGAAGAGCACGGGGAGCGCAAGAAACACTACCGCCCAGCGCAGCAAGGTGCGATTCGTGCGGTTTCGAAAGAGCAGCAGCAGAAAGCCGGTAAGCGCGAAATAGACAAGTACGTCGTGAATCCAGAACAGGATGGTATGGACCAGTCCGATCAGGAGCAGGACAAAGAGCCGTCGTGAAAAGAGCCGTGCCGGTGACCGCCCGGCTTTTTCAGCCCGCACCATGAGCATGGAAAAACCAAACCCGAACAGGAGCGAAAACATGGTAATGAACTTGGACTCGGCGAAAAACCAGATAGCAAGCTCGGCGATTCGGTCTATCGTTCCGGCGCCGCTGAAGCTCCCGACCGTGAGAATTTTATAAAACGGCCAGGCGAAGAACATCATGTTCACGACGAGGATCCCGAGGATAGCAGTTCCGCGGACCGCGTCGATTGCAAAGACGCGTTCGTTCGGCTGGGTCGGACGGAGACCTGTACCGAGTGTTTCGTTTACCGTTTCCTGCATTGCGCGTACCCTCATTCACCGCATTCGGGTGTGCGGCATTTCTAACCTTATGTACCATTGGCGACACAGGTCGTCAATTCTCAATATGTTGCCTCCAGGGAAATTTTCGGACCTTTCGTCGTCTCGAGTATCGCGCTCGGAGTCGTTACCGTCGTTTACGCAATATCTTGTTTTAGAGCTTCAATCACCGTGGCAACCTCCGCCGGCCTCGAGAGCATAGCCAGGTGTCCCGCGTTGATTGTCACTGTACCCGGGTTCTGAAGTTTACTCGCGTATTTTTTCTGCAGGGCAGGTGGGACACTTTGATCCTGACCGAGGCGGATGTAGGTGCTCGCTGCATCCCGATGCGGTCCCGGGACCGGGGTCAGGTACGGTTCGGGGCGTTGCACGGTAAAGCGGTCAACGACCATCTGCGCCGCTGACTCGCTCAGATCGTTGCAGTACTCCTTGCGGATCATCGCCTCGGAGGGTTTCAGTCCTTCGGGGTTTCGTGAGTAGAGGAGCCGCAGTATCCAGCGCTGGGGTATGGGCATGGTGTCTACAAACGAGGCGCCGGCAGCCGGGATTACCGCCGAGAGGTATACGGTGTGAATGATCCGTTCGCCGAGTGCGTTCGCCAGCGACCCGGCGAGGACTCCTGCCCAGGAATGAAGGACGATGACAAATTCGCACGGTTCGAGGGAGCGTAACTGCTTTTCAATGAGCCCGACGCAGTGGTCCGGGGTTGCACCGCTCTCGTGCAGTGGTACATCGATGGCGACCGAGGGTATCGAGAGCCGTGATTGCACGTCCTCCCAGATCCAGGCGCCGGTACCGGCGCCGTGTACGAGCACTGCAGTTAGCTGTTCTTTCGACATGTGTTTCTCCCTTTATTTCAATACTGTACAGCGTACAATATATACTGGACAGTGTACAGTAAAATCGCTAGTGTTGAATGCAGAATGAAGCGCGGTGAGAGAAAGCCGAGACGCCCGGGTGAACGGGCGGATCTCCGGTATGAGGAAATAATCGAAGCAGCGGTTTCGGTGTATCGGGACGGGGGGGTCGAAGTGCTCTCTATGCGTTCGGTCGCGCGAGCTATCGGTGTTGCTCCGAACGCCCTCTACAGCCACGTGCGGGACAAAGCGGATATAGTCGCTGGAGTCATCGACTCGCTGCTCGGTGAGATCGAGTCGATCGACAGCGGATCCAACTGGAAGGAAGCAATCTATAGGTTGATGACTTCATCCCGCATCGTTCTGCTCAGGTATGGCGATCTCATGCCGTTCTTCGTCGGCCAGGCAACGCGCGGGGAGAATGCGATCCGGCTCGGTGAAAAATCACTCGAGCATCTGTCCCGGGCCGGACTGAGCGAACGCGATGCTGTTGAGGCTCTGCAAATACTACTTGTCTACACGGTCGGATTTGCGGCTCAGGAGTTTCCTCGGGAAGCCGACCCCGACCCTCACGACCGCAAGAACCGCTCCCGCAGCGCGTTCCGCCATGAAAAAGGTCTCCCGTTCACGAACGCTTCCGCCGAGCTCCTAAGCGAGTATCCATCCGATACGACATTTGAGCGTGGATTGCGCTGGCTGATTCAGGGGATCGAACTCGGTGCTGCAAAAACATCATAAATCGTTCTGTGCGTGCACATTCCAGTACTTTCGAGCGGACGAGATTCCTCGTACTGTCTGTGCATGAACACAGACCTGCGCCGCATCGCGCTCCGACTCGCCTCTGTCACCGGGATACTCATGCTTGTTCAGTCGCTCACAGGTATTATCTTTTTTGACCTGTACCGCGACGGGAGTTTTGCGCTTCAGGCCTGGCGGATTAATGATCCAGTGACGCTTGCTGTCGCCGTGCCGGTACTCGCCGTTTCCCTTATTCTCGCACGTCGCGAATCGCTTCGAGGATTTCTGTTGATGCTTGGCGTCATGCAGTATGCGTTCTACAACTACGCCTTCTACCTGTTCGGCGCTGTGGTCAATATCCATTTTCTTCTCTACGTCTCGCTTGCAGTGCTTTCAGGCATTGCCTTCCTCACGGGGCTGCTCTCGCTCGACGTGCCAGCTGTGCGTGCATCGGTTTCGCCGAAAGCGCCGACGAAGCCAGTCGCAGCCTACATGTTCGTGTGGGCGGCGGTACTCGGGGTGGCGTGGGTCGCTCAGTCGCTCGCCGTCGGCCTTACCGGTATTGCACCGGAGATCGGCGAAGAGCCGTTTCGCCTGATTGCGGCGCTCGATCTGCTGTTCGTCGTGACCCCCGTTGCCTTTGGCGCGGTCTGGTTGTGGAAGCGTTCTGGCTGGGGGCTCGTTATCGCGATCGTCATGAACGTGAAGGGCGCGATCTACGCCTCGATTCTTCTGACCGCCGGCATCGTCTGGGGAGGCGATGATCTCATCGGCCTGTGGGCATTTTTCGTCGTGGGCTCGCTGCTCTCACTTTTTGGGCTGATGAAGGGGATGAGCGAACGCGGGGTTGATGCTTGAACGTCGCCCCGGTAAGCGGATCTCACGAGCACGTGACCACGCTCCCGCAGCGCCTTCCCCCGTCGCACTCGCGTACACCAATTTGCCAGGTCTGAGACGTGACGCGACCTGCGAACTGCCGATCGTGGCTCACGACAAGCAGACATCCCCCGTATTCGTTCAGCGTGTTTTCCAGCGCGATGATTCCGGGAAGGTCGAGGTGATTCGTGGGTTCATCGAGCAGGAGTGCCTGCGGCGAGCGAAGTGATGCGAGTGCAAGTGCAAGTTTTCGTGCCTCGCCGGGACTCGGATCTGAGGTGTCCATGACGCGTTCCGGGTTGCTTCCGAGTCGAGTGATGATTGCGAGCACGCGTCCGCGCTCGGTATTGTCGAGTGCATCGAGGCGCTCACGAACCCGTCGTAGCTCGGATGTTGAAAGCTCCTGTCGCATGTAGAAGATGTCTCGGCCGGCGCTGTGCAATCGATGCCTGATCAGTTCAAGCAGCGTGCTCTTTCCGGCACCGTTGGGCCCACAGACGGCGATGCGGTCCGTCGGTCGGATCTCAAGCCGTGGTATCTCGAGTGTGAACGCTTTTCGGGATGTGTCGCTGCTTTGGACGGCAGACGGTTCACCGGCGGGGTAGACACCCGCCTCGACAGCTGTAATGAGATCTCCGCGAACAGCACACGCGTCGATGCTGACAGCTCCATCGTTTGAAATGAACGTTGCAGACGCCAGGCTGAGTGCACGTCTTCGTTCGCCGGCTTCGTCCGCACGCGCCCGCATTTCGCGCGCGGCGTCCGATCCTCGGCGGTCCTTACCCGAAATCCTGGCAAGATCGATCTTTCCTTTCGCGTCTTTGTCGTGGCGATCAACCGTGCGCTTCGAAAGTCGTTTTGTGCTTCGGGACTCGGCTTCCGTTCGCCGCTGCGCTTCTCGTCTGAGCCTCCGCTCCTCGCGTTCTGCCTGTCGATGGGTCCGTTCCTGTTCGACCCGTTCACGATGCTCCTCGTTCAGGCCGTGCGAAACACCTCCTGGTCGCATCACTACCGCTCCGTTCGCAAGAAAAAGCGTTCGGG
>RECN01000115.1 GCA_007694005.1 Spirochaetaceae bacterium | reverse complement strand
ACTCGATTACCGCGTCCATCCTCCGCTTGCGTTCGATGTACATGCGCGCTGCTTCTCGAACCAGTTCCGATCGCGAGCGCGACTCGGTGCGTGCCACCTCATCGATCTGCTTGAGCAGGTCCTGGCGGAAAGAAATGTTCACCGTACTGGTCTTCTCAGTCATGCTGACCACGCTACATACAATCCTTGTATGCGTCAATCCGGCCAGCCGACGACCTTCATACACTCTTTTGTAGTAGGATCGCGTCTGCTGCTGAGCGCCGGCGATCGATCGCTGCGACGATCATCGGACTCCGAGGCGCAGGAGCACGTCCATGTGCTCCTGCTTGTCCGGCGGTAGGAGGATGCAGCAGAACAAGCGCTGCGAGCAGTCGCCTGACTTCAATGTCTCAATTCACAGGAACCCGGGATTCTACGTCTACGTCTGGCCCCTACGGGCACGACGTTCACGGGGGCACGGCACAACTCAAGCGCTCCGTTATGTTCCGGAGCGAAATGAAGACGCGTCCGCAGGGGACTGTCGCACCGCCTCATGAAAGGCGACTTCGGCTCATCTCATCGGCCCGAAGCTCAACGGGCCTTGACTTTGGATACACACCGTGTATACGGTATATCCATGACCAAGAAGCTTGTACAACACGGAAACAGTGCCGCTCTCATCATCGACAAGCCAATCCTCGATCTCCTGAATATAGGTATGGATACCCCTCTGGAAATCACCACCGATGGACGGAATATCGTGATCTCGCCGGCAACGTCGCACACCGAAGACGAGTTCCTTGCATCGCTGGACAAGATCAACTCACGGTTCTCTACTACCCTTGAGCGTCTTGCGAAGTAGTGGATACGCCGCGTTTTCTCACCCTATCAGAGGTACTCACTATTCTTCGCGACCAGATCGCTCGCTATGGCGGGGACTTCGGCGTACGCGACATAGGGCTCGTCAGCTCTGCGATCGTGGTACCGCAAGCCACCTTTGAAGGCACGCACCTTCACACAGACCTCTTCGAGATGGCTGCGGCGTACGCGTTTCATCTGTGCCAGAATCACCCGTTCGTCGATGGCAACAAACGGGTCGCTCTTGCGTCAGCCCTCGTCTTTCTAGACCTGAACGGAATCTCACTATCAGGCCCGGATGATAAACTCTACCCCCTGACGATGTCTGTCGCATCCGGTCGCGCCCAGAAACCCCAGATCGCAACCGTCCTGCGGGAACTCACTACGGACGACGATGTTGAGATTTGAGAGGGAACAAACCGGGCCTGTCGGGAGCGGATCAACGCCAGCAGCTCTCGATTACCAATAACGCCACAAGCTCCAGAACATGACAAGCGCTTCGAGCAGACGCCTGACTCCAATGTCTCGATTCACAGGAACCCTGGATTCTACGTCTACGTCTGGCCCTTACGGGCATGACTTACGCTGGGCACGGGGCAGCTCAAGCGCTCCGTTCGGCATCACCTATCCAACGCTTGCCTACATACGTCAAAGGGGGGACCCGATGCAAAAACTCGGGTTTGTTCCAGCCGACCCTGCAGGTCGCTGGCATGGATGGTCTTCATCGACTGTCCAGCCTATGAGGAACCTGAGGTCCCTCAAGCCTTCCGAAGCCGTTGACGCTTCATGAAGTGGTCGCTACTGCCTGCGGCGGCCAGTGGCAGTGGTGCGAGGGAACCGCGACGCGAGTGTTGACCCTGGTCAGATCGGGACGTCGTGACACCGCCGCCGCAGGCGCGTACAATCCTGACCATGCCAATCACCGATGACGACCTGCTGCGGCTCGATCCGAGCGACCTGACAGATGAAGAGGTCGACGAGATTCTCGATCCAAATGCAATTGGGGTGGCGGAACTGTCGCCGGAATCGGAGTGCCACGCCGTGGCGCGCCGGTGGGCACAGGCGATCGAAGATGCTGATGCCCGGGATCGGATCCTCCTCGAGGCACGGTTCGCGGGGCTTGACGCGTTTCCTGGCGACGGACACGCGGAGGCGATGCGGATCATCGAGGAGGCGCGTTCGGCGGGCAACTACGAAGCCGAAGCGGAAGCAATCCGTTCGGTCCTTACGCTCCCCTTCTTCCTGCGAAACGGATCGCGACTCGAGGACGAGGAACTTTACGAGCGGGGAATCCAGCTTGCTGCGCATAGCGGAGCGAAGCTTATAGAGGCGGATCTGCTCCTCTATCGAGCGCTTCCTCTGAGCGTCTTCGGTTCGGTCACCGAAGCGCTTCGGATCACGTGGCGTGCCCGGCAGCTCATATCGGACGCCGGCCCACCGTCGGAGCGTTCATTCGACTTGCTCGCACTCGCTGCCTTAGTGCTTAGCGGTGCGGCGTGGATGAGCGAGAACAACCAGAAGCTGACCAGGAAATACTTCGCGTGCTCGCTCATCGCCGGCAGGCGTGGAGGTGACTTCATCAGTTCACCGATGGTGCACATCGAGCTCTCCGGACAGGCAAGTCAACTTTCCGACCTGCGTTTGGCGAGGGCTCATGCGCTACGGGCCTTCTATATTGGTCGGCACACGGGGAAATGGTCCCAGGCTGCTCGCAGCCTTTACTACCTCTGCCGCTCAGAGATCTCGGCGGGCGATCTCTCGGCAGCCAAAGAGACACTCGAGCGGTTTCGGCGCTACGTCAACGATCAGGCGGTTTCTCCGGACGTCGTCTCGCCGTTTGAATGTCTCCCGGCAGCGCTCATCGCCTTTGAAGAGGGAGACCTCGAGCGCGGTATCGAGCTTGGGCTCAAGGCGGTGGATGGCCCTTTCGTCGGCCTGGAAACAAAGCTCGCCCTTATGAACGGGCTCGCGTCATCATACGAGTCGATGGGTGACAAAGCCTCCGCGATCGTGTGGCTACGTCGCGCGGCAGGTGTTCAGAGAGAGATGTACGAGAACAGAATCGCCGGTTCTGCGACCGGGCTTACGCTGAACGACCAGATCGCGCGTCTGCGAGACGAGTACGGAGACGCCAAGGAGACAGCGAGGCGCAGCGATTCTCTCCTTCGTGGCATTCTCCCGCCGAGCGCGTACGCGGAGTTTCAGCAGACCGGCGAATGCAGGGCACGGCATCTCGAGGGCGTCGCCATCTTCTACTCGGATTTCGCCGGATTCACGCAGATCGCCGCCGGGATGCACCCGGATCAGCTCGTGGACATCCTCGGGCAGCTCTTTGGAGCGTTCGATCGAATCATGGCCGAACACGGATGCGAGCGTGTCGAGACGATCGGAGACGCGTACCTGGCAGTCGCCGGGTTGGATGCCACAGACGAACGCTCAACCGGGTCGCGGGTGGCCGACATGGTCCATGCGGCGATTGAGGTGGCTCGCTACCTCATCGGCCGCAACGGTGAGTTCCGGGCTCTTGGGACGCCCGAGTTCCAGGCACGGATCGGGGTGCACGCCGGTTCCATCGTGGGCGGACTCGTGGGGACCGAACGGGTTCGGTATGCGATCTTCGGCGACGCAGTGAACACCGCGCAGCGTCTCGAGGCAGGTGGACAGCCGGGGAGCGTAACGGTGTCTGCAGAAGCGCGCGAAGCGATTCTTGGCACGGACGGTATCGAGTTGATCGAGCGGCCTGCGGTCTCAGCAAAGGGCAAGGGCGACCTGCAGGTGTGGGAGGTCGCCCTTTCGGCTGCGTCGGAGTAGGGTCGTGCGTACAAACGATAGGTTGATTCTCGGTCGAGCGTCGGTCACGCGCTTTGGTGCGGCCGGTGGTGACAGGCGCTCGCCAGGGTCACAAACTGGGCACGGCCGTGGCTTTGGCCAGGGAGGGATTGCGGGGCAGCGTCTGCTG